>DASXDG010000203.1:0-4322 GCA_036490795.1 Streptosporangiaceae bacterium | reverse complement strand
CATCGGGGATCTCGTGATCGATCTCGCCGGCCAGCAGGTGACCAGCGGCGGCCAGCCGGTGCACCTGACCCCGACCGAGTTCGCGCTGCTGCGCGAGCTCGCCACCAACCGGGGCAAGCTGCTCACCCACGCCCACCTGCTGCGCCGGGTCTGGGGGCACGGCTACGAGACCGAGACCGAGTACGTGCGGGTCTACGTACGGCGGCTGCGGGCCAAGCTGGATGGCGCGGGCGCCACGCCGCTGATCGTGACCCAGCCCCGTGCGGGCTACCGCATTGCCGCGGAGTAATCGCTGCAGCCGGGTGAGATTCGAGACTTTCTTGTGACTTATCCGAGACTTTCTCGTGCCCACCGTAGATAACGACATGAGCGTTGTTAACTGTTTTTTAACGTCCGGACCGTGATGTTAACGACCACGTTAATTGCCGGAAGTCTACGGTCGAGGGTGACGGGCGTCGCCCCAGCGACCCCCCGATGCAGACCAGGCCCTGAGGCCATTTGTGCGTGCGTAAGCAAGCCCCACAAACGAGGTGGTTTCGTTGGAGTTTATTAGCAGGAGAGTTACCCGAAGACTCGTCGTTACCTCGGCGGCTGCCTGCGCGGCCATTGTGGTTGCCGCCTGTGGTAGCAGCGGCAGCTCGTCGAGCAGTTCGGGCTCGTCAGGATCGTCGAGCGTGCCGCAGCTCAGCCCCACGTCGTTCAACCTGAGCTTCTCGGCGATGTCACAGCTCAAGCCGCTGGCCGCGAAGGGCAAGGGGAGCGTGGCGGTGATCCTGCCCGACACCACCTCGTCCACGCGCTACGTGGAATTCGACGCGCCCTACCTCAAGAAGTCCATGCAGCTCGCTGGGCTCTCCGGCTCGCAGATCATTGTGCAGAACGCCCTGGGCAGCGACGCCACCCAGTTCTCCGACGCCCAGTCGGACATCACCAAGGGCGCCAGCGTGCTGGTCGTGGACGCGCTGGACTCCGGGGTCGGCGCGAGGATCGAGTCCTACGCCAAGTCGCACGGGGTCCCGGTGATCGATTACGACCGGCTCACCCTGGGCGGCAGCCGCAAGTACTACGTCAGCTTCGACAACGTCAAGGTGGGCACGCTCCTCGGCCAGGGCCTGGTCAGCTGCATCGCGGCCTGGAAGGTGGCCAAGCCGCAGGTCGTGGTCATGCGCGGCGCCCCGACCGACAACAACGCCACGCAGTTCGCCCAGGGCTACGACGCGGTGCTCAAGCCGCACTTCTCCGACGGGTCGTTCAAGGACGTGGCCAACCCGGCCGGGACCTGGGACCCGCCCACCGCGCTGACCGAGTTCCAGGCCGCGTACACCGCGCACCCGAGCATCAACGCGGCGCTGCTCCCGAACGATGAGAACGGCGCGCCGATCATCCACTACCTGCAGAACAAGGGCATCAAGCCGCAGACCTTCCCGGTCACCGGCCAGGACGCCACCCTGACCGGCCTGCAGAACGTGCTCTCCGGTTACCAGTGCGGCACCGTGTACAAGCCGGTCTACCTGGAGGCGCAGGCCGCGGTGGCGCTGGCCATGTACCTGCGGGCCGGTGTCACGCCGCCGGCGTCACTGGTCACCCGCACGTCGAAGGACATCAACACCGGCGCCAGCGTGCCCTCGATCCTGCTGAAGACGGAGTGGGTCACGCCGCAGAACATGAACTCCACCGTCGTCAAGGACAAGTTCGTGCCCGCCTCCCAGCTGTGCTCGGGCTCGTTCAAGGCGGACTGCTCGAAGTATGGTATTTCCGGATGAGGACGATAGACCCTTACAACCAGGCGGGGACGCCGCGGTGGTAACGGATAACTCCGCGGATGGCACCCGGACCGCTCCGGCGGACCGGGTGCCATCCGGCTCCGGCGCGGCTGAGGCCAGCGAGGTGCCGCTGCTGCGGCTCCGGGGCGTGGGCAAGAGCTTTGGCCCGGTGCAGGCGCTGACCGGTATCGACCTGGATATCCCGGCGGGGCAGGTGACCGCGCTCGTCGGGGACAACGGGGCAGGCAAGTCGACGCTCATCAAGACCATCGCGGGCATCTGGGCGCCCAGCAGCGGCGAGCTGCTCTGGAACGGCCAGTTGGTCCACATTCACTCGCCGAGGGACGCCACCAACCTCGGCATCGCGGCCGTCTACCAGGATCTCGCGCTGGCCGACAACCTGGACATCGTGCAGAACATGCTGCTCGGCCACGAACTGCAGCGGTTCGGCCTGCTCGATGAGGTCAAGATGGAGCTGACCGCCAAGCAGACCCTCAAGGACCTGAGGGTCACCACCGTCCGGTCGGTCCGCCAGCCGGTCGGCTCGCTGTCCGGCGGGCAGCGGCAGGCGGTCGCGGTGGCCAAGGCGGTTATGCAGGACGCCAAGCTCGTCATCATGGACGAGCCGACGGCCGCGCTCGGCGTCAGCCAGACCGAGCTCGTGCTTTCCCTCATCGCCCAGCTGGCCAGCACCGGTCACGCGGTCCTGCTCATCTCGCACAACCTGAACGACGTGTTCCAGGTCGCGGACCGGATCGCCGTGCTCTACCTGGGCCGGCTGGTCGCGGTCGGGCCGGCCGCGGAGTTTGACCGGCAGTCGGCCGTGGACCTGATGACCACGGGCACGTCAACCCGCCTGCACGACGGCAACGGGAGCGAAGCTGCGGCCTCCCGCGACGTCAGCAGCGGCTCGGAGGGCTGAACAATGGCAGGGACGGAACGCGGCGATGCGGCGGAGGACCAGCTCGGCTCGGTCGCGGTGGCCGGCGAGCCTGAGCTAAGCGAGCAAGAAGCCGCCCAAATCGCGCTGGCCAGCGCCCCCGATGTGCTGGCCGGGTCGCTGGGCGAGTACACCCGGGTGTGGCTGCGCCGCGTCCGCAACGGTGAGAGCGGCGCGCTTCCCGTCATCATCGGCCTGATCATCATCGGGGCCTACTTCCAGGCCCGCAGCAGTGCGTTCCTGTCGGCGGGCAACATCGCCAACCTCATGGGCCAGGCGGGCTGGATCATCACGATCGCCATGGCCCAGGTATTCGTCCTGCTGCTCGGCGAGATCGACCTGTCGGTCGGCTTCAACGCCGGCGTCGGCGCGACGATCACGATCTGGATGGTGTCGGTCGCGCACCCGTTCCCCACCTGGCTCGCGATCCTGGCCGGCGTAGCCGTCTGCACTGTGATCGCCGGCATCGAGGGCGCGATCGTCGCCTTCCTGAAGGTCCCGTCCTTCGTGGTCACGCTGGCCGGGCTGCTGACCCTGAGCGGTGTGCTGCTCTGGCTGTACGAGCAGACCGGGAGCGTCGGCCTCGGCGGGGTCATCCAGAACCACAACGGCTTCATCAACGGCATCGTGTCGGACAACCTCAGCCCCGCCGTGAGCTGGATCGTGCTGATCGTGGTCGTCGCGCTGACCGCCGTCTTCATGATCGCGCGAGACCGGCGCAGGCGGGCCAACAACCTGGTCGCGCCGCCGCTGAGCGTGACCCTGCTCAAGATCGGCGCCGCGGCCGCGATCGGCGTGGCGCTGGTGCTCGTCCTCAACGCCAACCGCGGCACGCTCTTCACCCAACTCCGCGGTGTCCCGTGGGTGGTGCCGGTCGTGCTGGTGCTGCTGGTGCTCACCACCGTGCTGCTGGGGCGCACCAAGTTCGGCCGCTACGTCTACGCGATCGGCGGCAACGCCGAGGCCGCCCGGCGGGCCGGCATCAACCTGAACCGGGTCCGGGTCATGGCGTTCGCGCTCTGCGGCCTCATGGCCGGCGTGACGGGCATCCTGTATGCCTCGCTGCTCGGCTCGATCTCGAACAACATCCAGGGCGGCCAGTACGTGCTGTACTCGGTGGCCGGAGCGGTGATCGGCGGCGTCAGCCTGTTCGGCGGCCGGGGCCGGATGCTGGGCGCGGTGCTGGGCGGCTTCGTGGTCGCGGTCATCTACAACGGCGTGATCCTGCTCGGGCTCGGCGCGGCCGGCCAGTACATCTGGACCGGCGGCGTGCTGCTGGCCGCGGTCCTGCTGGACGCCCTGGCCCGCCGGGGCAGCACCGGCGCGACCAACTAAGAGTGGTGACAGCCACGACGGCCGGCTTGCCGGCCGTGTAGGGGGATGGGGAGGCGGGTGGGGGCACGCGGGGGTCCTGGGGGTCGTCCCCCCCGGGCTAGCACAGCCCGTGTCGCGGGCGGAATACCCGGCATGGCACACTGGTTGTGCGAGTTACACGTGTTCCGGGGTCGGTGAAATTCCGAACCGGCGGTGAAAGTCCGCGACCCGGCCGAGGCCATCGGCCGGCTGACCCGGTGAAATTCCGGGACCGACGGTAACAGTCCGGATGGGAGGAAGCACGT
>DASXDG010000202.1:0-31509 GCA_036490795.1 Streptosporangiaceae bacterium | reverse complement strand
TGCTCGCGCGGCTCGGCGTGGACCCGTGGGACGTGCTGCACCAGGGACTCGCCCGGCGGATCGGGCTGCAGACCGGGACCTGGTCGATCATCGTCGGCGCGGTCGTGCTGCTGCTCTGGATCCCGCTGCCGCAGCGGCCGGGGATCGGCACGCTGTGCAACGTCGTCGTGGTAGGGGGAGTCGTCGACCTGGTGTTGTGGCTGGTGCCGCCCCCGGCCGGGCTCGCCGTGCGGATCGTCGTGCTGGTGAGCGGGGTCGTGCTGAACGGCGCCGCGACCGGGCTTTACATCGGTGCCGGGCTCGGCCCGGGACCGAGGGACGGGCTGATGACCGGCATCGCGGCGCGCGGCCGCTCGATCCGCGTGGTGCGCACCGCCATCGAGGCGATCGTGCTGGTGACCGGGTGGCTGCTCGGCGGGAACCTGGGTCCTGGGACAGTGCTGTACGCGGTGGCGATCGGGCCGCTGGCGCACGTGTTCATCCCGCTGTTCGAGCGGAGGGGGACGCGCGCGGGAGAGCCGGCCACCGCAGCCGCCTGAATGGATAAGGCCTTAATGGGTACGGCCTGAATCGCTACGATGGGCGGCGATGGGTGATTCCGCCGCGCTGCCGGTCATCGACGTGTCGCCGCTCCTTGAATCAGGGACGGACACCGCGGCCGTGGCCGCGCAGATCGAGGCGGCCTGCCGTGACCGCGGGTTCTTCTACGTGGCAGGCCATGGCGTGCCGCAGGACCTGCTCGACCGGCTCGCCGCGGTGAGCACCGACTTCTTCGCCCTGCCGCTGGCGGACAAGCTGGACATCGAGATGGCGCGAGGCGGTCGTGCCTGGCGCGGTTACTTCCCGGTGGGCGCCGAGTTCACGTCGGGGCGTCCCGACCTGAAGGAAGGCCTGTACTTCGGCGCCGAACGGCCCGGCGACCAGCGGCCGCTGCACGGCGCCAACCTGTTTCCCCGGCAGGTCGCCGCCATGCGCCCGCTCGTGCTGACCTACCTGGACGAACTGACCAGGGTCGGTCAGGCCGTGCTGGCCGGGATCGCGCTGAGCCTCGGCCTGGACGCCGGTTACTTCGCGACCGGATACGCGGCGGACCCGACCATCTTGTTCCGGATCTTCCACTACCCGCCCTCGGCCGCCGCCGGCGAGGGCTGGGGTGTCGGCGAGCACACCGACTACGGGCTGCTCACCCTGCTCGCCCAGGACGACAGCGGCGGCCTGCAGATCGCGGCGCCCGAGGGCTGGATCGAGGCACGCCCCATCCGCGGCACGTTCGTCGCCAACATCGGCGACATGCTCGACCGGCTGACTCAGGGCTGGTACCGGTCGACGCCGCACCGGGTGCGCAACAGCAGCGGCCATGGCCGGCTGTCGTTCCCGTTCTTCCTCGACCCGGGCTTCGGCGCCGAGGTGCCGCCGCTGCCCGGCCGCGCCGCGGTCGGGCGGGACGGCAGGCGGCGGTGGGACGGCCAGGACCCGCGCGCGTTCACCGGCACCTACGGTGACTACCTGCTGGCCAAGGTGGCGAAGGTCTTCCCGGAGCTCAGGCGGGACGTGCTGTAACCCCGCTTGCTGTCACGCGGCGCGGGGCCGGTCAAGCTCGGCCGGGCCGATGCCGAGGCGAGCGACGAGCTCTTCGCGTCCGAGGTCGGTGACGATGAGCGCGCGGTGATGGCGGCTTGGCTGAATCCAGTTCTGCTCGGAGAAGGTCCTGAGCAGTTCGCGGCCCGCCGGGCCTGCCAGGTGATGGCGCTGCTCGGTCCAGTCCACGCAGCAGCGGATCGCGCGGTTGCGCGGCGGTTCGGCGCCGAGATCCGCGAGCGCCTGTGCGCCCTGGTCGGTGAGGGTGTAGGCGATCGGGTCCAGCACGCCGCCGGCCGGCCTGTCACCGCTCATCCGGTCCAGGTCAACCGAGCCGTCGTGACCGGTCAGGTAGCCGTTACGGAGGAACGCGGCGGCTACGCAGACGCCGAGCAGGCCGCCGATGTGGTCATAGCAGCGGCGCGCCCTGCGCAGCGCGTTGGCCTTGGTGCCCTCGCGCAGTGACGCGATGGGGCGCGCGGGCGCGAGCTGGGCCACGGCCTCGATCAGGTCCGCGACCTGCGGTCCGGCCAGCCGGTAGTAGCGGAACCGGCCCCTGGTGGTGACCGCGATCAGGCCGCCTTCGGTCAGCCGGCGCAGGTGCTCGCTGGCGGTCGAGGGGGCGACGCCGGCTTCGCCCGCCAGCGTGCTCGCCGGCAGCTCGCGGCCGCCGTTGAGCGCGAGCAGCATCAGCGCCCTGGCCGGTTCGGCCAGCAGCGCGCCGATCACGGAGAGATCGGAGTCGCCTGTCACGTCACCCAGCGTAGCTCGCGATAACTTCGGGGTGGGACGAAGTAAATCGTGGGTAGCGTCGGCTCCATGACGGCTACAACTGTCCGGGAGGAGAACGTGACACGGCCGAGGGGTCCGGTGCTGGCCGCGGTCACACTGGGTTTCGCGGTCATCCAGCTCGATGTCAGCGTGGTGAACGTCGCGGTCAAGGCGCTGGCAGCCGGGCTCGGCGCCAGCGTCGGCGGCGTGCAGTGGGTGGTGGACGCGTACACGCTGACGTTCGCCGCGCTGATCTTGAGCGCCGGCGCGCTTGGCGACAGGACCGGTGCGCGGCGGATGCTGCTCGCCGGGTTCTGCGTGTTCATCGTGGCGTCGGTGGCCTGCGGGGCGTCGGTATCGGTTGGCATGCTGATCGGCGCCCGGCTGGTGCAGGGAGCGGGCGCGGCGGCTCTCGGCGCGTGCTCGCTCGCGCTGCTCAGCCACACCTATCCCGATCCGGGCGAGCGGGTCCGGGCCGTGGGCATCTGGGCCGCGGGCGGCTCGGCCGCGCTGGCGGCGGGCCCGCTGACCGGGGGAGTGCTGATCGCGCTGCTGGGCTGGCGCGCGATCTTCTTCATCAACGTGCCGCTCGGCCTGGCCGGCTGCTGGCTGCTGTGGCGGTACGCGGCGGAGACGCCGCCGGCCCGCGATCGCGCGGTGGACCTGCCCGGCCAGGTGCTCTCGGTGGCCGCACTCGTCGCGCTGGCCTGGGCGACGATCACCGCCGGGTCGCGCGGGTTCGGGTCGTGGCCGGTGCTCGCCGGCTACGGCGTGGCGCTGGCGGCCACCGCGGCGTTCGTCGTGGTGGAACGGCGCCGGGAGCGGCCGATGGTGCCGCTGGAACTGCTCCGGTCACGGCCGATGAGCATCGGCTTCCTGATCAACGTCGTGTTCTACGGGCTGATCTTCGCGTTCAGCCTGTTCCTGCAGCGCCGGGACGGGTGGTCCGCGCTCGATGCCGGACTCGCGTTCCTGCCGGTGATGCTGGCGATCGGGACCAGCAACGTATTTGGCGCGCGGTGGTTCCGCTGGCGCACGGTTGTCGTCGGGTCGGTGCTGATGGGAGCCGGCTGCCTGATGATGGTCGCCTCGCTGGCGCTGCCCGTGCTCATCGCCGGGCTGTCCGTGACCGGGTTCGGTATCGGCCTGATCGGGCCGGCCATCACCTCGTCGCCGCTCGGCAGCGTCGACCGGTCGCGGTCAGGGGTGGCGTCCGGCACGCTGACCGCGTTCCGGCAGACCGGGAGCATGCTCGGGGTAGCGCTGTTCGGCTCGCTGGTGGCCGGACAAGGGCTGGCTGGCGGGCTGCGGCTGGCTTGCGTTCTATCGGCAGGCGTCCTGCTAGGCGTAACGTTGCTGGGATGGGGATCGCGCGACTGACGTGGGCAGAAGTGCGGGCGCGACGGGCGATGCGACTGGGGCTCGCAACCGGGTTGTCTGACCCGGCCGACGTGGCTGTCGCGCTGGCCGGAGTGCACGCGCAGGTGATGGCATCGGCCGAGGTGTCGATCTGCCTGCGAGTACCGGGGCTGACCCGTTCGGCCGTACGCTCGTCGGACGCCCTGGTGCGGACCTACGGGCCGCGCGGGACAGTGCACCTGTTCGCGGCCGGCGACCTGGGCAGGTGGACGGCTCTGCTGTCGTCGGTCTCGTCGGTGCCCGACGCCTCGAAACTGACCAGCGAGCAGGGCGATCTCCTCGTCGGCGCGATCGGAGCCGCGCTGGACGGCGAGGCGGAGCTGACCATGGACGAGCTCGACGCGGAAGTCGTGGCGCGGGCGGGTGACTGGGCCGGTGAGCTGTGCATGCCGGCGTTCGGCGGGATGTGGCCGCGCTGGCGGCACGTGCTGCCGCTGGCGAGCATGCGCGGGGTGGTGTGCTTCGGGGCGAGCCGGGGGCGGCGGGTGACGTACCGGCGCCCGGCCGCTCTGGCGTCAGCGTCGGCGGCTCTGGCGTCTGGCGACGGTCTGGCGTCGGGCGACGGTCTGGCGTCTTGCGACGGCCTGGCGGCGAGCGGCCTGAGCCTTGCTGAGGTGGTGCCGTGGGCGGTGCGGGCGTACCTGCACGCCTACGGACCGTCGACGCCGGCCAGGTTCGCCAACTGGCTGACCATCGACCAGGCGCGGGCTGAGGCGATGTTCTGCTCCGCCGGACTCGAACCGGTGGACGTCGAGGGGACCGCGGCCTGGGTCGCGGCGGGAGATACCGGTGTTTCCGAGTCCGAGTCCGAGTCCGAGTCCGCGGACATGGCTGGGGTGCGGCTGCTGCCGTACTTCGACAGCTACTCCTACCGGGTCGGGGTGCTGTGCCCGGAGCGGATGTACCCAGGATCGGCCGCCGCCCGGGCTCTGCGCGGGCCGTACCAGAACCTGGTCGTCGACGGGCTGGTCGCGGGCATCTGGCAGCAGCGGCGGACCGGGCGGAAGATCGCGGTGACCGTCGAGGCGTGGGCGCGGCTCGGCGCGCGCCAGCGCGAGCTGGTGGCCGAGCAGGCCGCCCTGCTGGCGTCGATTCAGGAGGGAACGCTGGCGTCGGTGTCGTTCGGCACGGTGACCTCGGGGGCGCACGCGTAGGTCGCTACTGGGCCGGCCGGACGGCATCTAGACCGGCCCATAATATGTGATCGAACCGTTCCATAAAGGGTAAAAGTGCACTATTTCTGGCTGGCTGCCTGCTCGTTCTCAGGAGACGAGAAACGATTATCTTGATTTTCGTATACAGAATGCGTTCCAGTTCCCCACGTTCGGGGATGGCCATATTGCGTCCGGTAAGTTATCGTGAATTCGTCAAAATGTTGCAGGAAGTCCGCAGGCAGGGGGTGTTCGAGCGTTAAAGTGAATGCGATTTCTGTCGCTATCAATTGGCCTGACAACCGGAGTTAGCCGAGGTTCTTGGGGTGGGTAACGGTCATCCGGTCGCGGTATTCGGCGACTTTTCCTTCGCAGTTCCAGCGGTAGCGAATGCCATTAGGCGCGCTGTGCTGGAGCTTTACACGGAACACTATGAAGGGCTGGTCAGGCTGGCCTGCGCCGTGGTCAGCGACGTCGCTGCCGCGGAGGAGATCGTCCAGGACACGTTCCTCGCGATGCTAACCGGTGGCTGGCAGTTGCGGGACGAGCAGAAAGCGCTGGCCTACCTGCGGCAGGCCATCGTCAACCGGTCTCGCTCGGTGCTGCGGCATCAGGTGGTCATCGACAAGCATCTGCAGAAGTACTCTCCGGACGTGCAGAGCGCCGAGCACGGCGCGATTACCCTCCTGGAGCGGGACGCCGTCGTCTCCGCACTGCGCGAACTCAGCGGCCGGCAGCGCGAGGCGATCGTGCTGCGTTACTACGGCGGCCTTTCCGAGGCAGAGACGGCGAGCGCGATGGGGATCACCCAGGGTTCGGTCAAGAGCCACATGTCACGGGCGATGGCCAGCCTGCGGGAGACCCTGGAGCCGCAGCTGACCTGACCCGGCCACCACGGGCCGTGCCGCATCGGCCCCGATCGTACCTTCCGTGTCGTGCTCTTGCCAGGCAGGTGCGTCCCCGAGTCGGCACCCCCGGCCAGCGGCGGCCGATGGCTGGCTTACGAGCGGTCGGATCGGAATGGATGAGCCAGGAGACCCGCCCGTGGCGGTCCCGGGTCATAACCGGGCCGTGTTCTCCGGCGGGTCTGCGCACTTTGCCTGTCGCGCGGCTGTTTCCGCGCCCGTTTCGCCCGGTATGGGTATGCGGCTCACAGGCAAAGCCTCAACCCGGCCCCCGGAGCGGGGCCGATCCCAGCAGACCCGGACCGGCGAGTGCCCCTCCTATCCCAGCCGCGCCGCCGTTACGGTAACGCGGTACATATGTCCAGCGCGGTGATTGATGGTGCTGTGAGCAGCCTTTTCTTCCGTGCTGGACATAATTACCGCGCTGATCATCCGCCAGCCCACACAATGACCAGGCATTTGCGTCAGCAGGCACGGCTACCAGCCCCGTGCTTCCCATTCGGCGAGGTGGGGACGTTCGGCGCCGAGGGTCGTGTCGCCGCCGTGGCCGGGGTAGACCCAGGTCTGGTCGGGCAGGCGTCCGAACAGCTTGGTGCTGACGTCGCGCAGCAGCGAGGCGAACCGCTCTGGGTCCTTCTGCGTGTTGCCGATACCCCCGGGGAACAGGCAGTCGCCGGTGAACAGGTGCGGGTCCCCGCCGTCCGGCTGGAGCAGCAGGGCGATGGAGCCGGGGGTGTGGCCAACCAGGTGGATGGCGGTCAGTTCGATGTCGCCGATCCGGACCGTGTCGCCGTCGTCGATCAGGTGCTGGGTCGGCACCGGGATGCCCTCGGCGTCGGCGCGTCCCGCGTAGGTGGCCGCCCCGGTCGCCTCGACGACGGGAGCGAGCGCCTGCCAGTGGTCGCCATGCTGGTGGGTAGTGATCACGGCGGTGAGCTGGCCGCCAATGAGGTTCAGCAGCGTGTCCTGCTCGTTGGCGGCGTCAATGAGCACCTGGTCGCCGGTCGCCGCTGAGCGCAGTAGGTAGGCGTTGTTGTTCATTGGCCCGACGGCTATTTTGGTCAGGGTTACGCCGTTGATCTCGCGTGTATCGGCGGAACCGCCGACAGTTACGTCGCCCGTGTAGGTCATTTGCCCACCTTACCGAGGGGTCTGTGCCGTTGCTCGTCCTGTCCGGTTCCGACGTGCGAGAGCTGCTTTCCTACGCCGAGTGCGCGACGGTCATGCGCTCAGCCCTGGCCGATCTGGCGCGCGGGGAGATCGAGCAGCCGCTGCGCTCGGTGGTGCGACCCGCCGGCGCGGCTGGGTTCCAGGTGCTGATGCCGTCGTACGCGGGCATCGCCGGGTACGGGCTGAAAGCGCTGGTCATCACGCCGGGAAATCCGGCCCGCGGTCTGGACGCGCACCAGGGCGGGGTGATGCTGTTCGCGGCGGAGACGGGCGAGCCGGTCGCGCTGATCAACGCGTCCGCGCTCACCGAGATCAGGACGGCCGCCGTGTCCGCGGTGGCCACCGGCCTGCTGGCCCGCCCGGACGCGTCGCTCGCGGCGATCATCGGCACCGGAGTACAGGGAGCCGCGCACGCCAGGGCGCTGGCCGCCACCCGGCCGCTGGCCGGGATCCGGCTGTACGGCCGGTCGTCGCGGACCGCTGCTCTCGCGGCCGCCCTGGCGCAGGAACTGGACGTGCCGGTGACGGCATCTCCGTCCGCCGCGGCGGCGGTCGACGGGGCGGGCATCGTGGTGACCGCGACGTCGTCCGCCACGCCGGTGATCGCTCGCGACTGGCTGGCGCCGGGCACGCATGTGAACGCCGTCGGTGCCTGCGTGCCGTCTGACCGGGAGATCGACGCGGCGACGATGGCCGAAGCCGCCATCTTCACGGACAGCGTGGAGTCCCTGGAGAACGAGGCAGGTGACTACGTGCTCGCGGTCAAGGATGGCGCCCAGGTGAGTCCGGCGCGGGCCACTCTCGGTGAACTGCTCGCCGGAACCGGCCAGGGGCGCGGGCACCAGCACGAGATAACCCTCTTCGAGTCGCTCGGCCTGGCCGCTGAGGATCTGATGGCCGCCAGCTTCGTGTACCAGAAGGCGGTTCGGTTGCAGATGGGCGTGACCGCGGACTTTTGACGTGTCATGCATGCTTGTCAACCACTGCGCGGCCGCTGACGGGCAGTCGGTGGCGCTCTCCCACGTGTGCACCGCCGTCGTGCTGGCCGCGGGCGTGAACGCGGTCTTCGGATTCCCGCTTCAGCTGGGTGCGATCCGGCTGGGCACGCTGGGGCTGTACCGGGTACGGCCGGGCGCAGATCGGCATTCTCGGCCAGCGCGTGGCGCGCGAGCATGAACTGCTCGCCCAGCAACTGCAGGCTGCCTTGACCAGCCGCGTGATGATCGAGCAGGCCAAGGGCATGCTCGCCGAGCGCGGCCGCCTGCCGATGGACCGCGCGTTCGCCTTGATGCGCGACTACGCCGTGGATCGAACCGGAAGCTCATCAGCGTGGCCCAGGCAATCATCGACGGCGATCCCACGGTTGAGGACCTGACCCGTCGGCGTCCTCGGTAATTTCGTGAGCCAAACGGCCTGGCGTGATAAACTACACAGAGTTACATATCTGGCACTATTAGACATTTATTGTCAAATCAGACAGATGCCGACCCAGGACCCTGGTCGCCACCCGATGTGGAGGCAGCCATGGGGCCGCAACTCACAATTGTTTACCTCCCTGGGGATCCTTGTTCTCTCGCGGTATGCGGTGAGATCGATATCTACACCGCGCCGCACCTGGAAGTGGGTTTGCACCACGCCGTCCTGTCAGCGTCGCCGGGGGCGGCGATAACCGCGGACCTGTCCGCGGTGAGTTTTATCGACGCTCGCGGGCTGACGGCACTGGTGGAGGCCGAGGCATACGCGATCGTGCGAGGAGTCGCCTTGGTGTTCGCCGGCGTGCCCGCCAGCATTACCCGGTTGCTCACGATCACCGGGCTCAGGCTGCGCGGAATCGCACCCTTCTAGGCGGGGCGCGAGGCGGGGGCCAGGGGCGGGAGGCCGGTGCCAGGGCGGGAAGCGGGCCGGCCAAGGCAGGAGGCGGACCGGGCCGGCGGTGGCTAGACTGGGAGCTACCGGGCGAGGGGTACCCGGGCATAACGGCGGTGGCGGCTGTGTTTCACCTAGCCGGATCCCAGATGGCGTGGTGCACGCCGCGAAAATGTCAGACCCCCCGGCTACCATCCGACCGTGACCCATCCGCCAGTGTCCTATCCGATAGTTCCCCAGGAAGCAGAGCGCGCAGTGGCTGACCGGCTTGTGGTTCGCGGCGCACGCGAGCACAACCTGAAGGACGTCTCGATTGACCTGCCGCGGGACGCCATGATCGTGTTCACCGGATTGTCCGGCTCCGGCAAGTCGAGCCTGGCCTTCGACACGATCTTCGCCGAGGGCCAGCGCCGCTACGCGGAGTCGATGTCCGCGTACACGCGCCAGTTCCTCGGCCAGTTGGACAAGCCGGATGTCGACTTCATCGAGGGGCTATCCCCGGCTGTCTCCATCGACCAGAAGTCGGCGAGCCGCAACCCTCGGTCCACCGTCGGCACGATCACCGAGGTCAACGACTACCTCCGGCTGCTCTACGCCAGGATCGGTAAGCCGCACTGCCCGCTCTGCGGGCGGCCGATCGCCAGGCAGACCCCGCAGCAGATCGTGGACCGGGTGCTGGAACTGGATGAGGGGATGCGCTTCCAGGTGCTCGCCCCGGTGGTGCGCGGGCGCAAGGGGGAGTACGTCGACCTGCTGCGCGATCTGGTCACCAAGGGCTACTCGCGGGCCCGCGTCGACGGCACGATCGTGCGGCTGGACGAGGTGTCAGGCGCCCAGCTGCCCGTGCTGAAGAAGCAGGAGAAGCACGACATCGAGGTGATCGTCGACCGGCTCGCGGTGAAGGACACCGCGCGGCGGCGGCTGACCGACTCGGTGGAGACCGCGCTCCTGCTCTCCGGCGGGATCGTCATCTTGGACTTCATCGACCTGCCGGACAACGACCCGCACCGGGAACGGATGTACTCCGAGCACCTGGCCTGCCTGTACGACGACCTGTCGTTCGATGAGCTGGAACCGCGCTCGTTCTCGTTCAACGGGCCGTGGGGCGCGTGTCCTGACTGCACCGGGCTCGGCACCAAGCTTGAGGTCGACCCGGAGCTGATCGTGCCCGACGAGTCGAGGACGCTCGAGGCGGGGGCGCTCGCCCCGTGGAGCAGCGGGCACAGCGCCGACTACTTCGGCCAGCTGATCAAGGCGCTGAGCGAGGCCATCGGGTTCCGCTTGGACACGCCGTGGGTGAAGCTGCCCGCCACGGCCAGGGAAGCGCTGCTGTACGGGTACGACAAGCAGATCCACGTCAGGAACCGGAACAGGTACGGCAGGGAGCGCTCCTACTATACGAACTTCGAGGGCGTGGTCCGCTGGGTCGAGCGGCGGCACTCCGAGGCGGAGTCCGACTACAGCCGGGACCAGATGGCGGGCTACATGCGCGAGGTGCCCTGCCCGTCATGCAAGGGCGATCGGCTCAAGCCGGTGTCGCTGGCCGTCACGATCAACGACCTGTCGATCGCGGAGATGTGCCGGCAGCCGATCGGCGACCTGGCCAAGACCCTGCTCGCGCTCGAGCTGTCGGACCGGGATCAGCAGATCGCGTCGCGGATCCTGAAGGAGGCCAATGCGCGGATGGGCTTCCTGCTCGACGTCGGCCTCGACTACCTCAGCCTGGACCGTGCCTCGGCGACGCTGGCTGGCGGTGAGGCGCAGCGGATCAGGCTGGCCACGCAGATCGGCTCCGGTCTGGTCGGCGTCCTGTACGTGCTGGACGAGCCGTCGATCGGCCTGCACCAGCGGGACAACCACAGGCTGCTGGAGACGCTGCTGAGGCTGCGCGACCTGGGCAACACGCTGATCGTGGTGGAGCACGACGAGGACACGATCCGTGCCGCTGACTGGGTGGTCGACATCGGTCCCCGGGCCGGCGAGCACGGCGGGTCGGTTGTCGTATCCGGCTCGGTCGCCGACCTGCTGGCGTCGCCCGACTCGCTGACCGGCGCGTACCTGTCCGGGCGGGAGATGATCCCCGTGCCGGCGACGCGGCGCAAGCGCGATCGCAAGCGGGAGCTCACGGTCAAGGGCGCCACCGAGCACAACCTGCGCAACGTTGACGTGGCGTTCCCGCTTGGCTGCCTGGTTGCCGTCACCGGCGTATCCGGATCCGGCAAGTCCACGCTGGTCAACGACATCTTGTACAAGGCGCTGGCGCGGGAGCTCAACAAATCCCGCACCGTGCCTGGCAAGCACGTCCGGGTCAACGGCATTGATCAGCTGGACAAGGTTGTCCATGTTGATCAAGGTCCGATCGGCCGCACGCCGAGGTCCAACCCGGCCACGTACACCGGCGTGTTCGACCATGTGCGGAAGCTGTTCGCCGCGACCACCGAGGCGAAGATCCGTGGCTACGATCAGGGCAGGTTCTCGTTCAACGTCAAGGGCGGCAGGTGCGAGGCCTGCGCGGGCGACGGGACGATCAAGATCGAGATGCAGTTCCTGCCCGACGTCTACGTGCCGTGCGAGGTATGCCACGGTGCCCGGTACAACATCGACACCCTGCAGGTGCACTACAAGGGCAAGACGATCGCCGAGGTCCTCGACATGCCGATCGAGGAGGCCGCGGAGTTCTTCGAGGCGGTGCCCGCGATCCACCGGCACCTGAAGACGCTGGTGGACGTCGGTCTTGGTTACGTCCGGCTTGGCCAGCCCGCGCCCACCTTGTCCGGTGGCGAGGCGCAGCGGGTGAAGCTGGCGTCCGAACTGCAGCGGCGTGCCACCGGGCGGACCATCTACGTGCTCGACGAGCCGACCACCGGGCTGCACTTCGAGGACATCCGCAAGCTGCTTGGCGTGCTGAACCGCCTGGTCGACACCGGGAACACGGTCATCGTGATCGAGCACAACCTGGATGTCATCAAGACCGCTGACTGGATCATCGACCTGGGCCCGGAAGGCGGCGCCGGCGGCGGGCAACTGGTCGCCACGGGCACGCCGGAGGCGGTCGCGGCGGTGGACGGGAGCTACACCGGCCAGTTCCTGAAGAAGCTCCTGCCCGCCTAGCTTCGCCCGTGCCCGCCTAGTTTGGAGACTGCCCTCGGCGGCGCTTGCGCCGTTGCCAGATCAACACGGGAGTGGCCAGCGCCACGCCCGCCGCGGCCGGGGTGGCATTGATCGCTGCCTGCTTGAAGACCGCTGGGATCGGCAGGTCACCGAACTGCGAGAGCGGCCAGATGATAAAGAACGCCCTGCCCGCCACCTGACTTTCCGGGATGGTGCTCTGCGTCAGGGAGTCACCCATGATGGTGTAGCGGTACATCGAGTCTTCGGAGTCCGAGCGGTTGTCACCCATGACCCAGAGCCGTCCTGGCGGCACCGTGATGCTGAATTTGCGCAGCGACGCCGGGCCGGCGGCCTGGTCCCCGTTGATGCCGATGTCGGCCGGGATGATGAACGAGGACTCGTTCAGCTGAACGCGGTTGACGGTGATGTTGCCGTCGGTACAGCAGGCGACGTGGTCGCCCGGCAGCCCGATGACCCGCTTGATGTAGTCAGTGGTGTCAGCCCGCAGCCCGATGGCGGCGAGCGCCTCGTCCCAGATCCGCTCGACGGGATTGCCGGGCAGCGGCGCGATCGGCTGGCCGTCAAGGTCGCCCCAGGTGCCGGCGCCGCTGAACACGATGATGTCGCCCCGGTCAACGCCGCGGAAGTGATAGACGAGCTTGTTGACCAGGATCCGGTCGCCGACCATGAGCGTGTTCTGCATCGACGGCGACGGGATCACGTATACCTGGACCACGAAGATCTTGAGCAGCGTCGTGAGCACGACCGCAACGACCAGGATCGCCAGCGTCTGCCGGACGAATCCGCCGCCCTTCTTCCGGTCGGCTGGCTCCGGTGGCGGCGCCGCGTCCGGCTGTGGTTCTTGGTCCGCTTCGGGCGGTGGCGGCTGCTCCGCATCCGACTGGCCGGCGCTGGTGAGCTCTGGCTGATCCATCGTCTGGTCGTCGGGCATGATTTAGTCTGCCACGCGCGGGGGAGTACTCAAGGCGCGCGACGGTGTAGATGCTGTCCGGTTACCAAGGGGGGCCATGGAGATCGAGACCTCGGGCGGTACCGCCGGGGTACAGCTTGACGGGGACGTGCGCACCGCCCGGTTCCTGCTCGTGCTCACCCACGGCGCGGGCGGAGGGGTCGAAGCGCCGGATCTGCTGGCGGCGCGTGACGCGGGGCTTAACCTGGGCGGCGCCGTGGCCAGGGTGCTTCAGCCGTACCGGGTGCGCGGTGCCCGGGCGCCCGGGTCCGCGGACAAGCAGGATGCCGCCTGGATCGAGCTAGCGTCCGCGTTGCGGGATCTCGGGCCAGCCATGCCGCTCGTACAGGGCGGCCGGAGTAACGGTGCGCGGGTGGCGTGCAGGACCGCGGTCGCGACGGGGGCCAAGGGGGTCGTGGCACTGGCATTTCCGCTGCATCCGCCGGGGAAACCGGAGAACAGCCGGGCCGCTGAGCTGCGGTACTGCGGGGTTCCGGCGCTGGTGGTCAACGGGGCACGTGACCCGTTCGGAATCCCGGATGCCAAGGACGCGGATGAAGTGGTCATCGTCCCTGGGGAGACACATGCCCTCAGGGGACACGCGAGGATCATCACGGCCGCCGTCGAGAGATGGCTTCCGTCTGTGCTCAGAGAGGTTCCCCCGAAAGTCTGACGCCCTGCTCAGGCAGCTGGCGCCTGGCCCGCGGCCTTCCTCGGCTCGACCCGGATGATCGGGCGTTCGAGTGTCAGGTCAGTCGGCCGGTGCGGCGCGATCAGGGCGCCGTCAGGAAGCAGTTCCCCCGTGTCCTCGAAGATCACGATTCCGTTGCAGAGCAGACTCCACCCCTGCTCCGGGTGACTCACAATTGTGTGTGCCGCCTCGCGGTCAGGAGCCGAGGGCTCCGGACAAGGCGGCGTGTGTGGGCACATATCAGTGCCTCCTGGGAGGTTCATCGTTCTCGTTTGGTTTTCAACTGTAGTGTGCCGCAGATCACGCGGTTCGCCACATGGCTCATCCTGATCTTTTTCTAGCCCTCCGTTTGTAGCCTTCCGACGCATTCGGAATGACACCATCTAGCTACTAACGGTGATTCAAGCGCCTTACTCGCAGGGCCCGCTCAATTGGCCTAGACCAACTCTGCCCCTTCGCGGCGCTTGCCGCAAGGGACACGCCCACACTGCACTGGCCGTACAGCGCGGCGCACAATCGATTGCAGGCGGGGCTTTCCCTCGACTGCCTGGTCTAGCTGCCGCTCGTAGTGGTCCCTACCAATGATGACGCTGGTCTAGGCCACAAGGTTCACTCGGTCGTTGCCATTATTCAGCCTGCGGATGTTTCTAGTTCTGAACTGCATCCGCTCGATGGATGGGGCTGGGGCCTGGCCTCGATCGGGTGGATGTGGGGGATGTTACTTATGGTACCCGCACCGAGCGAATTAGTTAAAAGGGCGCGCGCCAGTTGAACGGACGCGCGCCAGTGACGCCAGTGGGCAAGCGAGCCGGCCAGCCGGCCGGCGGCTGGTAGCGGCCGGGCCGGTTAGACAGCCGGCGCCAGCGGCTCGTCCGGAATCCCGTTCAGACGATGCGTTTCGCGGAGGGTCAGCAGGTGCTCGGCCTCGGCGGTGAGAGCGTGAACGGCCGGCTTGGCCATGCCCTTGCGGCGGTAGATGCGGTCGTCGTAGCCGCGTGGGCCGATCTGGGCGCGCTCGGCAGCGTACGCGGCCCGCACGGCGGCGGTGAGCGCGGTGTCCAGGTTCTCGGCCAGTGCGCGCAACTCCGATACCGGGCCCCGCTGGGCTTGCGCGTGGCGGAACTTGTCTTCTGCGTCCCGCGCGGTCGCCAGCAATTCCTCGCGGCGCCCCGCGAGCGCCACGTCCGCCTGGTGTAGCTGCACAGCTTCGTCGCTGACCTTCTGCCGCCTCATGCCGACAAGATTAACGTGTGCCGGCCGCCCGGTCGCGCACCGGCCCACAGGTGTCGCCGCGACCCAGCGAAGTCGAGCGAAGTCAAATGCGCGATCGACACGCCCTAGCCGACTCAATCACGCAATTGACCCGTCGGGCGGGGCGGGCGGGCGGGGTCGTCGGGCGGGCGGGGTGGGCGGGGGTCAGGCGAGGCTGGCGGCCCAGCTTTCGTGGAGGGCGGCGTACTGGCCGGTGCCGCCGATGAGTTCGGCGGGGGAGCCATCCTCGATGATGCGGCCGTGGTCGAGGACAAGGACACGGTCCGCGATCGCCACGGTGGACAGGCGGTGCGCGATGATCATCGCCGTCCGGCCGGTCAGCACGGTGCGCAGCGCCGCCTGAACCAGTCGCTCGCTGGGGATGTCCAGCAGCGAGGTGGCCTCGTCCAGCACGAGCACGGAGGGGGCGGCGAGGAACGCGCGGGCGAACGAGATGATCTGGCGCTGGCCGGCCGACAGCCGTCCGCCGCGCTTCCCGACCGAGGTGCCGTACCCCTCGGGCAGCGCGGCGATGAAGTCATGCGCGCCGATGGCTCTCGCGGCCGCCTCGATCTCCTCGTCCGTGGCGTCCGGGCGGCCCAGCCTGATGTTGTCTCCCACCGTGCCGCCGAACAGGTAGTTCTCCTGCGTGATCACGATGATCTCGCCGCGGAGCACCTCGTCGGGCAGGTCACGCAAGTCCACGTCGTCGAGCGTGATCCGGCCCGCGCGCGGGTCATAGAAACGGCCGAGCAGGCGCGCGATCGTCGTCTTGCCCGCGCCGGTCTCGCCGACCAGCGCCACCGTCTGGCCTGCCGGGATGTCCAGCTCGAGACCGGGCAGTACGGTCGCGTCGCGGTAGCCGAACTCGACCTCCTCGAAGTGGACTCGCCGGCCATGCTGGATGGCGGATCCGGGCAGCGCCGCCGGATCGGCGGGCTCGGGGACGACTGGATCTTGTTCCAGCAGGCCGGAGATCTTCTCCAGGCCGGACGCCGCTGACTGGAACGTGTTGTAGAACTGCGAGACGTCCTGCAAAGGATCGAAGAAGCGACCAAGGTACAGAACAAACGTGGCTAGCACGCCGACCTTGATGTCACCGTCGATGACCAGCAGGCCACCGTAGCCGAGTATCACGCCGGTCAGCACGTTGCCGGTGAGCGTGATCGACGGGCCGTAGATGGCGATCAGCCGGCTGGCGCGCCGCGAGGTGACGGCGTAGTCCTCGCCTAGGCCGTCGAAGATCTGCTGGTTGCGCCCCTCGCGCCGGAATGCCTGGACGGCGCGTATCCCGCCGAACGTTTCCACGAAGTGGACGATGACCAGGGCGATCGCCTCCCGCGACTGGCGGTAGGCGCCCTCCGACTCGCGGCGGAACCAGGCGGTCAGCCAGGTCAGCGGGATGAACCCGGCCAGCACGATGAGGCCGAGTTGCCAGTTCAGCAGCAACATGCTGGTGCCGACGAAGAGCAGCGTGAGAATCGCCGCTATCAGCGAGTCCAGGCCCTCCTCGAACAGATCGGAGATCGACTCGACGTCGGAGGTCTGCCGGGAGATGATCCGGCCGGACGTGTAGTCCTCGTGGAACGCGACTTCGAGCTTCAGGCAGTGCGCGAACAGGCGCTTGCGCAGTTCGAGCACGACGCGCTGGCCGACCCGCCCGGTCATGGTGACGAACAGCCGGGTGGTCAGCGCCTGGACCAGGACGGCGACCGCGAACAGCGAGGCGATCACCAGCAGTGGTGTCGAGTCGCGGGAGCGCACGAGCGGCGGTATGCCGTTGTCGATCGCGAGGCCGACCAGCCACGGGCCGACCAGCGCGGCGAGGCTCTCCACCACGATCATCGAGACGGTCAGCGTGACGGCCTTGCGGTGCGGGCGGAGCAGCCCGCTGAGCAGGCGCCACGAGCGCTCCCTGAGCAGCGCGGCGAGCCCGGAGGTGACCTCGTCCGCCTTCTCCGCGGCGACACCGCGCCAGGCGCCCTGATCAGGCACTGTGGCGGTCATGCTGCTTCTCCTTCCGCTCCGCTGATCAGGTTGCCAGCATCAATGTGACATATTCGGGGCAGGATTCGAGCAGGTCGTGGTGGCTGCCGGTGGCGGCGATCACCCCGCCGGACAGCAGCGCCACGGTGTCGGCGAGCGCGACCGTGGACGGGCGGTGCGCGACGACCAGCGCGGTGACGCCGTCCAGGATCTCGTGCAGCGCCTTGGTCACCCGTGCCTCCGTGTGCACGTCGAGCGCGGACAGCGGGTCGTCCAGTATCAGCACTTCCGGCCGGGAGAGGATGGCCCTGGCCAGGGCGACCCGCTGACGCTGGCCACCGGACAGCGCCATTCCCTGCTCGCCGATCCTGGTGTCCAGGCCCCACGGCAGGTCGTAGGTGAACCGCGCCTGCGCCGCGGTCAGCGCCGCCTCGATCTGGTCCTCGGTGGCGTCGGGCGCGCCGAACGTCACGTTCTCCCGCACGCTGGCCGAGAACAGCGTCGCGTCCTCGAACGCGCAGCCGACCGCGGCGCGCAGGGCAGGCAGCGACAGTTCGCGGATGTCGGTGCCGTCCAGCAGGACCGTGCCGGCGCTCACCTCGGTGAGCCGGGGCACGAGCGCGAGCAGGGTGGTCTTACCAGAACCGGTGGTGCCGGTGAGCACGACGGTCTTGCCTGGCTGGAGGTCCAGGTCAATGTCGCGCAGGACGGGTTCGGCGGCGTCCGGGTAGGTAAAGGCCACGTGCCGGAACTCGAGGTGACCGCGACGCTGCGCTGGGGGAATGTCCACCGTCTGTTCTGCTGAAATGATCTGCGGCGCGGTATCGAAGATCTCGAGCACCCGCTGCGCGGCGGTGGCGGCTTCCTGGCCTGACGCGATGATGTAGCCGAGCGCCTCGACCGGCCAGACCAGCTGCAGGGCGAGCGTGATGAACGCGACCATGCCGCCAAGGCTCAGCGCGTGCTTGCTCACCGCGACGGTGCCGAGGACCAGGATGACGCAGATGACCGCGTTGGGGATCAGGTCGAGCAGAGCCCAGAACGAGCCGAGCAAGCTCGCCTTCTCGACCTGCGTCTTGTAGACCTCGGTGGCCTGGGCGTCGTGCCTGGCCGCCGCCTGCCTGCCGCGGCCGAGGGCCTTGAGCACGCGGATCCCGGTCGCGGACTCCTCGATGACCGTGGCCAGGTCGCCCTGCTGGTCCTGGACCCTGCGGGACAGCACCTTGTACCGCTTCTCGAACCGGAAGCAGACCGGGAACACGGGGGCGAAGACACCCGCCGTGATCAGGCCCAGCCACCAGTTCAGCTGGACCAGCAGCACGATGACGGCGGTGAACTGCAAGATGTTCGTGATCAGGAAGATCAGGCCGAAGCCGGCGAAGCGCCGGATCGTCGACAGGTCGGTGGTCGCGCGGGACAGCAGCTGGCCGGACTGCCAGGCATCGTGGAACGAGGCGTGCAGCCGCTGCAGGTGTGCGTACAGGTCATCCCGGATCGTCTTCTCGATCTGCGCGACCGCGTCGGCCTGGATCCAGCGGCGGACCATGTTCAGCAGCGCCATGGCCGCGCCCAGGCCGATGGCCGCGAGGGCGAGGGGGAGCAGCAGCCGCCGGTTGCCGTGCGCGATGGCGCCGTCGATGATCCCCTTGGCCAGCAACGGAATCGTTATCTCTGCCGCGACCGAGGTAATGGCCGCCCCGAACATGACGATCATCTGCAGGCGGAGCGGCTTCAGATACCCGCGCAGTCGCCACAGTGCCCCCACTGCCTGCGATCCTGCCGTCTGATTCGGGGCATGCGTCACCGATGACGGGGTATCTGGGGGCACTCTTCGGAGGTTAACTGCGAGTGCGTCAAGTTGTCACCTGATTTTTCTTACGGCGGACGCCTTGTCCCCAGGCGGTAAACCTGGCACGCTGACTCACCCGGGAGGAAGCGTGCAGCGCAGCAGGGTCCTGGCAGCCTACCGCGACGGCATCACAGTCATCGGTGAGCTGGCCGCGCAATTCACCGATGGCACCTGGCTGTTGCCGACACCGTGCGCCGAGTGGCGCGCCGTCGATCTCGCGGGACATCTGCGCTGTGTGGCCGACGATTATCACGAGTACCTCGACGATGCTCCGGTCTCCCGGCTGGCCCGGCTGATGGCGACCGGCGCGCCAGCCGCCTCGCTGGCCCGCAAGCTCGCCAGGCAGAACGCCGCCGAACTCGCCGCGCTGCCGGACGGGCCAGGCGAGGAGCACATTCACGCTTTCATGGAGTCGGCTCGCGCCTACGGGCGACGGGTTTACCCGGTATGGGATCAGCCGCACCACGCGTACCGCGGGTACAACGTCACGGTGGGGCTGATGGCCGGCCTGGCGTGCGCGGAGTGGCATCTGCACGCGTGGGATCTGGCCCGCACGCTCGGCAAGGATTACCGGCCGGCCGATCCGGAGCTTGTGCTCGACGCGTGGTGCGCCGGAAAGCCGGAGCTGAGCGGTGGTCTCCCCATTGGCGCTGCCGTGCTTACCGGTAACCGTGGCCGGAATGATCTGTGGGATGTCCTGCTCGGCGCGTCGGGACGTGATCGAGGATGGGTTCGGGTGTTAGTGTGAACTCTGCGTAGCCGTTACTATGCGGAGGGTAATTGATGGAGGCCAGGGCAGGCCGGTATATCGCGGGGTTGTGCGCCAGTGCTCTGGGTCTGTGCGCGGGCGGCTGGCTGGTGCTGACTCCGTTCGCGTTCGGTTATCGGGGACGAGGACGCGAGGCGGTAACCGCGCTTGCCACCGGTGGCGGGCTCATCGTCATCTCGTCGCTGATGCTGTTGTGCTGGGCGCTTGCCTGGCGGCGCAGGCTCCGCGTCGATGGCGTGCTCGCGCCGCGCCGGTCGCGAGCGGCCCAGCGGAAGGCCGAACGTTCCGCGAAGCGGCAAGCGCGGGCCGAACGCCTGGTCCGCGTGTCGCGCCAGCACGAACTTGAGTCCGCACCGGATCCCGCACAGGTGCTCACCGACCTGCGTGCGCTGCTGACTCCGCTGCTGTCGGCCGCCGAGGAGTCGGTATCGATCGTTCCGGCGCGCGAGCCAGCGCCCACACCGGCCGAGACCGTAGCGGCTGAAACGGCGCCTGCGGAAACCGGGCCGGCATCGGTCGAGATGGTGGCGATTACCGAGACCAGCCGAGGCGAGGTCAGCCGTCCGGAAGTCAACCGGGAGGTGCAGGCGCCCGGGCACCTGCGCGGTGCGCGGTCGGCCAGCTTCTTCGCGCTGCCGAAGCAAGCGGACGCCGAGTCTGAGTTTGACGCCGAGCCAATTCCCGCCGATTCACTGATGCGCGGTGCGGAACTGCTGATGGTCGGTACGGGTGAGGAGGAGTCGTGGTGAGCCGAGTGGCGATGGGCGGCCTCGTCGTGCTGTTCCTGGCCGGTGCCTGGCTGATCGCGGCGCCGTTCGCGCTCAGGTTCCAGCACCCGGGCGCGGCGTGGACCGGTGCTACCCGGATGGACATGGCGGTGGGTGGCGCGCTGGTCGTGGCGGCCTTCACCGGGTTCTTCGTGGCGCTGGGCGGGCGGGTGCGGGAGATGTACGCCGAGGCCGCACGCAGGTAGAATTCCCGTTTTGTGACCTTTGACGTTAATCGGGTACGTGCCGCCTATCCGGCGCTCGCCGACGGGCACGCCTATCTCGACGGTGCCGCGGGCACGCAAGTCCCCTCACCGGTGATCGACGCGATCGCCGGCGCTTACCGGTCCGGGATCGGCAACGTCGCAGGTGCCTTCCCGGCGTCGGCCAGATCGGGATCGATCGTGGCCGAATGCCGCGCCGCGGTCGCCGACCTGGTGGGCGGCGTGCCCGATGGGGTCATCATCGGCCCGAACATGACCACGCTCACCTACCGGCTGGCGGACACGCTGTCCCGCTCCTGGGGGCCCGATGACGAGGTCGTGGTGTCCCGGCTCGACCACGACGCGAACGTACGGCCCTGGGTGCAGGCGGCCGAGCGGCGCGGTGCCGCCGTGCGCTGGGCCGAGGTCGATAAATCGACCACGGAACTGGCCGCCGGCCAGTACTCGTCGCTGATCTCCGAACGCACCCGCCTGGTGGCGGTGACGGCCGCCTCCAACATCGTGGGCACCCGCCCCGACGTGGCGGCCATCGCGGCGGCCGCGCACGCCGCGGGCGCGCTGTGCTACGTGGACGGGGTGCACGCCACCCCGCACATCCCGGTGGACATAGGGGAGTTCGGCGCGGACTTCTACGCGACCAGCGCCTACAAGTGGTCGGGGCCGCACATCGGCCTGGTGATCGCCGACCCAGCGCTGCTCGGCACGCTGCACCCGGACAAGCTGGTGCCCGCGCCGCGGGACGTGCCCGGCCGGTTCGAGCGGGGCACCGCGGCGTTCGCCGATCTGGCTGGCGTCGTGGCCGCGGTTGAGCACCTGGCTGGCCTGGCCGGGTCCACTGGGTCCTCCGCGGTGACGGCGAGCCGGCGGGAGCGGGTGCTGGCCTCAATGGCGGTGATCGAGGCCTATGAGGCCGAGCTGTTCGGGCGGATGCTCGGCGGGCTGGCCGTCATGGACCACGTGACCATGTACGGGGGCGCGGCGCGGCGCACGCCTACCGCGTTCTTCACCGTGGCCGGGCTCACCCCCGCGCAGACCGCCGCGCGGCTGGCCGAGGCCGGCGTCAACGTGTGGAGCGGCGACAACTACGCGTGGGAACTGGCCGGCGTGCTCGGGCTGCGCGCGACCGGCGGCGCGGTGCGAGCCGGCCTGGTGCACTACAACGACGAGTCCGACGTGGCGCGGCTGCACGACGCGGTGGCCGCGCTGGCGGCGTAGTCTTTAGTCGTGACCGTATTCAGTGCAGTCTTCGTCGCACTGAACGTCGCCGTGCAGAGCCCGGCGGGCCTTGTCACCATGGTCATGGCCGCGGCGGCACTGGCGGCCGTGATCGTACTGATCGCGTCCGTGGCCAGTACTTCCCGCACGGCGGCGCTGCCCGTGCTGCGCAGGGTCGCCACCTTGCGGCAGAAGTCCTGGCGGGTCGCGTTCCTGCGGCAGCGCGATCCCGACGCGGCCGGTCATGCCCGGCCAAGAGCGCCATCGGCGGCCCCAGCGGTCGCCAGCTGCCGACCATGTTCCTGAATGCCTAGCTGCCTCACTACCTAGGTAGTCGCTCCTCTGGCGGCCGCTTCCAGCATCTTTCCGTTTCTAGCTGGAAGGCAGCCGATCCGTGACCAGTATCTATGGCGTCCCTGTCGACGCCGCGTACCACCTCGTCCTCGCACTCACCACCGTGCTCACCCCCGTCCTCGGCGGCCTCGCCGCGGTGGCCGGCATTGTCCTCATCACCGTCGCGGTGCGGCTCCTGGTGATGCCGCTGAATTTCCGCGCGATGCGCGGCCAGGCGTCCGCGGCCAGGCTCGCGCCCGAACTAACCGCCCTGCGCAAGCGGTACGGCAAGCAGCCAGAACGCCTTCAGCGCGAGATGACCGCGCTGTACAAGCGGGAGGGCACGAGCATGTTCGCCGGGCTGACGCCCATGCTGCTGCAGTGGCCGCTGCTGTCGGTCGTGTACCTGCTGTTCCGCTCCGCGAGCGTCGGCGGCGGACCGAACAGGCTGCTCACCAGGGACCTGTTCGGCGTGCCGCTGGGCTCGTACTGGCTCGGCGGCGCCGGTCCGGTCAGCGTGCGCGGCCTGGTGTTCCTCGGCGTCTTCGCCGTGCTCGGCGTGCTGTGCTGGCTGCTCGCCCGGCTCGCGCGCTCCATGATGCACGAGATGCCGGCGACGCCGGGGACCGGCGGGTTGCTCGGCAAGGTGCTGCCGTACCTGACGGTGGCGATCTGCGCGTTCGCGCCGCTCGCGGCCGGGATCTACCTGGTCACGTCGACCGGCTGGTCGGCGCTGGAACGCTGTCTGTTCGGCGCCCGCTCGCGGCCAGGGCCGAGCCGCCCGCAGCACCGGCCCGCGGTTCCCGCGGGCCGGAGGTCCCTCCCGGACGGCCCGGCTTAGAGAAGTGTCGCCGTGGGGGAGCGTGCCGCACATCCGTCACCTCACCTATATGGCACACCTATCCTCGCCCGTACCGGGTTTCCGCCCGCCAGAAGAAGATCACCCCGGCGACGAGGGCGACCACTGCCCAGCCGATACCGGCGAGCCACACCTCGCTGGTGAGCACGTCAGGATGGCAGTACGCCTGAAGCGGCGGGGTCTTCTTCGCCTCGAACGCGGCGCACATGGCGGCGTTGTACGGCTTGGCGCCGGGCGCGTAGGCGCGCTGCGAGGCCATGATCGCGTACCGCATGAGCGAGATGTAGACCGCCGCCGGGTTGAGTTCGAGAAGCTGTTTGGCCCACAGCGGCAGCTTCACCGACAGCGTGTCGATGCTGTACATGACGCCGCAGAACTAGCGCCAGACCCGGAGCAGGAACGGCACGAGCTGGCTGAAATCCTGCGCGCCCGCGCCGACCCGGGCCATGATCAGCGCGGCGCCCATGTTGAACATCGACTGGAGGACGAGCGCCGGCACGAGCAGGAGCCAGTACCGGGTCGGCGGCTCGCCCTCCGCGAACACGATCGCGACCATCACGATCATCGACAGCAGCAGCAGCAGCTGCTGCTGCTGGAACTCGACGAGTACGTAGGCGAGCGGCAGGCAAGCGCGCGGGAAATGAATCGCGCGGATCAGCGCGATATTGGCTCGCATGACATTTGAGCCAACGACGATTGACCGCTCGGTGAACGAGAATATGAAAACGCCGATGACCAGGTACCCGACGTAATGGTAGACGCCGCGATTGGCCTGGAAGATGATGCCGAAGATCAGGTAGTAGACGGCCGAGTTGAGCAGCGGAGTAAGCACCTGCCAGAGCTGGCCGAGGCGGGCTTCCGTGTACATCGAGACGTTCCGTGCTGTCGCGTACGCCAGGATGAAATGCCGGCGCTGCCAGACCGTGCCGAGGTACCTGACCAGGGACGGTCGCTTGGAACTGGGGCGCAGTCCGTGCAGCGCGGCTAGTTCGGCCAAAGACCCGTCAGGCGCACCCGATCCTCCTTCGGCCGACCCGGCTGATTCGTCGAGCAAACTGCCCGTATCAGTCAGCCGTCCGCTATTTCCCATGGCAGGAAATCGTAGAGGAACTGCACACCGTAAAACGCGGAACAGCAGGTCAGCGAGAATTGTTCGCCTGGAATTCCACTCGGGTAAGCGACTCATTCACCCGCTGGCGGAGCCCTGCGCGGCGGATGGCAACCCGCTGAGGTGAGAGGTGTCATTGTAAGACCGCAAGAGGGCCGGCCCGTCAGGGAACCAGTCGGCGCTGCACAGCGCGGCGGTGTCCAGGTGCATCCGGAACAGCGCGGCCGGCGGCGCGCCGAGCACCGAGCAGATCAGCGTCTTGATCGGTCCGACATGACTGACGACCAGCACCCGCTGGGCGGCGTGGGCGGACAGCACGCGGTCCAGCGCGGCCCGTACCCTGGCGTCCGCGTCGGAGAACTTCTCCGCCCCCGGCGGAGTAGCCAGCGGGTCGCTCAGCCATCTGGTGAGTTCATCCGGCCAGCGCTCCCTGACCTCGGCGAACGTCAGGCCTTCCCACTGCCCGAAGTCCGTCTCCCTGAATCCCTCGTCGACTTCGACCGGCAGCCCGCAGCGCGCGGCCACTTCCTCGGCGGTCTGCCGGGTGCGCAGCAGCGGTGAGGAAACTATCGCGTCCAGGCCCGCGTCGGCCAGGCGCCGCGCCGCCGCGTCGGCCTGGGCGATGCCGGTGTCGTTGAGCGGGACGTCGGTGATCCCGGCGTACCGCTTCTGCACGCTCATCGCCGTCTGCCCGTGCCGCAGTAGCAGCACCTGGGTAGGCGTGCCGGACGCGGCACGCCAGGCGACGGGCGGTGCCAAGGCTAGAGGCCCGAATCCGGGGTCCGGACGAGAATGCGCCGGCACTCCTCGCACCGGATGACCTCATCCGGCGGCGTCGCCTTCATCGCGTTGAGGTCCACCGTGTTCAGCGAGAGATGGCAGCCCTCGCAGCGGCCCCGGCGCAGCATGGCCGCGCCGACATCGGAGGAGGCGCGGATCTTGTCGTAGAGCGTGAGCAGGTCGGCCGGTATATCCGCCGCCGCCTCCGTCCGCTTGCCGCTGGCGACGGCGGCAGCGGCGTCAATCACGGCGAAGGTGGCACCCTGTGTCTGTCCCGCCACGTCCTGTGCCGCCACGATCGTGTCCCGCTCGGTCACCAGCTCGCCACGCGAGGATTCCAGGCCCTCCTGGCGCTCCATCAGCTCAAGCACCACCTCTTCCAGGTCGGCCTGCCGTTTGTGCAGCGACTCGATCTCGGACTGGAGGCTGGCGAGCTCCTTGGCGGCCGACACCTGCCCGGCATCGAGCCGGGCCTGGTCCTTGTCGATCCGGGCCCTGACCTGGTCCACGTCCCGTTCGGCACGGGTCTGCTCGCGCTCCAGATCAGACAGGGCCGTGTCGGCCACGACGATGGAGTCCTTGAGGTCTTGAGCCCGCGCCTCGAGCCGGGCGAGCTCGGCGATTTCCGGCAAGCTTTGCCGTCGGTGCGCGAGCCGGTTGAGCTCGGCGTCGAGGTCGGCTAGTTCGAGCAGGCGGAGCTGGGTCTGCGGTGATGCCTTCACTCGCCCAACGTTAGTGGTAGACCTGTGCGGCATGGAAATCCCTCGCGTTTCCCGGCCGTACATGCCGGGTTACGGCATCGCGGGAGCGGCCGAGGGCAGCGGGCTGCTGCATTGGTCCTGGGCGGCGGAGCGGCTCACCGCGGCACGCAACTACTGGGTCTCGACGGTATGGCCCGACGGTCATCCGCACATCATGCCGGTATGGGGCATGTGGGACGATAGCACTTTGTGGTTCACCAGCAGCACGCAGTCACGGAAGGTGCGCAATCTCGTCGCCGATCCCCGTTGCTGCGTCAGTACCGAGGACGCCTCGGACCCGGTGGTCATCGAAGGTACGGCCAGGATCTCGGTCGATCCGGCCGTGCTGCAGCGGGTCATCGACCTGATGAACGCCAAATACCGGACCGACTTCGCCGTCGACTTCCTCGACCCCGCGCAGAACTCGACGATCGGCGTCAGGCCCAGGCGTGTGTTCAGCATGCGGGCCGGTGACTTCACCGGGTCGCCCACCCGGTGGACCTTCGAGGACTGACGCCCTCGGCCCGGCGATAGCCTGTGCGGAACAGCCGCTGATCCGCGAGGAGGTTTCGCCATGAGCGATGACCAGTTCGTACAGCTGGGGAACGCCTTCCTGGACGACCATCTGGGCAGGCATCCGGACGCTGCGACCGAGCTAGGCGATCACCGGTTCGACGGGCACCTGACCGACCTGTCCAGCTCGGCGCTGGCCAGCGAACGGCGAGTCCTCGACGACTTCGCCGGCCGTCTCGACGCGCTGGAGGCTGGCGCGTCCGGGGCCGGCGCGCTCGGCGCCGAGCACCGCGTTGACGTCGCCATCTTGCGGAACAGCATCGAACGGCAGATCTTCGAGCTCGACGAACTGCGTGGTCACACGTGGGATCCGCTGGTGGCCAACCCGGGCCGGGCCATCTACCTGGTGCTTGCCCGCGAGTTCGCGCCACTGCCCGACCGGCTGGAGTCCGCCGCGGGACGGCTCGCCGAGGTGCCCGACACGCTGGCTGCCGCCAGGGATCAGCTCGGGGCGATGCCGAAGGTGCACCTGGAGACCGCGATCGGCCAGTTCGCCGGCACGATCGACCTCGTCCAGTCCGAGATCGACACCGCCCTCGCCGCGGCTCCCCAGTGCGCGGACATGATCGATAAGGTCCGTCCCGCCGCGCTCGCGGCTCTGGCCGGGCACCGCGACTGGCTGTCGGCCCAGCTCGCCGCCGCTGAGCAGTCCGGAGATGGCGGGTTCGCCGACCCGAGGATCGGCGCGGACCGGTTCGCCCGCAAACTCTCCCTGGCGCTGAACACGGCGGCCGACGCCGACGCGATCCTCGCCCGGGCCAACGCCGACCTGGACCGGGTGAGCGCGGAGATCGCCGAGCTGGCCGCCGAACTGGGCGGTGGCGTCCGCGAGGTGCTCAACCGGCTGGGGGCCGACGCACCCAGCGACGCGACCATCCTCGGCTTCTGCCGCGATGCGTTCGCCGCGCAGATCGCGTTCGTCCGCGACCATGACCTGGTCACCGTCTACGACGACCCGGCCGAGGTCATCGAGATGCCGGAGATCGACCGCGGTGTCGCGGTGGCCTACTGCGACCCGCCTGGCCAGCTGGAGACGACGCCGCTGGCGACGTTCCTCGCGGTGTCGCCGACACCGGCGGACTGGCCCGCGGAGCGGGTCGCCTCGTTCTACCGCGAGTACAACAAGCACATGGTGCACGACCTGATGGTGCACGAGGCGATGCCCGGCCACTATCTCCAGCTGATGCACGCCAGCCGGTTCACCGGCTCGGGCACGCCGGTCCGTGCCGCGTTCTGGTCGGGCTCGTTCGTGGAAGGCTGGGCGGTGTACGCCGAGGAGCTCATGGCCGCGCACGCCTACCCGGGCACCGGCGACCCGCGTAGCGTCCGCATGCAGCAGCTGAAGATGCAGCTGCGGATGACGCTGAACGCGATCCTCGACGCCGGCGTGCACGCGCATGGCATGACCGAATCCGAGGCCATGGCGCTGATGCGGGACCGCGGTTTCCAGGAGGAGGGCGAGGCGGCAGGCAAGTGGCGCCGCGCGCTGCTCACCTCGTCCCAGCTGTCCACCTACTACGTCGGCTACACCGAGGTCGCCGACCTCGCCCGCGACCTGCGCGCCGCCCAGCCCGCCCTGTCCGAGCGGCACCTGCACGACGCGATGCTCAGCCACGGCTCGCCACCCGCCCGCCTGCTCCGCACCCTGCTGCTCCGGTGACCCGGTGACCCGCCCGCGCCGCGGGCCTGTGCCCGCGCCGCGGGCCTGTGGTGCTTCTCGCGGGAGTGCGGGGCGAGATCGAGTGCCCGCGGGCGCGAATAACGTGGATAGCTGCCCCTTCGTGGAAGGTTGCCCCCCATTTTCGAGGGTCAATCTTCCACAAAGGGATGATTGCACACGTTAATTCGATGACGGGGCTCTCGCCGCCGTCACTGTGGTCACGTCCGCACCACGAGAGAGCCGCACCACGAGGGAGCCGCACCACGAGGGAGCTACTACAGTTCGCCGGGGCGCCAGGCGGGGTCGCGGCCCAGCAGGGTGAGCACGCGGTCGAGCGGCTTGCCGGTCGGCGAGTCGATGCGCGGGGCGAACGGGGCGCCGGGTACGCGGCGGCGTTCGTCGTCGTCGGGCACCGCCTGCGCGATCAGCAGCGCCGTGTCGAGTACGTCCGGGTCCACGTCGTAGCCGAGACCGAGGGTGCGCGCCACGTCCCAGCCGTGCACCACGTAGTCGACCAGGTGGAACCCGATCGCCTGCTCAGCGGGGATCGGCAGCTGCGTGGAGATCTCCGGCAGGCAGAACTTCCTGACCAGCACATCTTCGGCGGCGAACGCGCTGATCACCGCGGCCGCGGCGCTCTGGTACTCGCTGAGGTACTCGCTGACCAGGCGGCTCCGGTCCAACTGGCCAGCTTGCCAGTGGCTGAGGTCGGCGCCGTCTCCCGCGGCCGCCGCGGCGAAGCCGCGGTGCTGGACGGTCATGTGAATGAGCAGATCGGTGAGCGTCCAGCCGGCGCACGGCGTCGGCTTGGGCAGGTCCGGCTCGCGGACCTCGGCCACCACTCGCACGGACCCCTGTACCGCACGAGCATGCCGGTCAATGATCGCGTCCATCCTGTCTCCCCGTCCGCGTTGGCGTATAATATGTATACGCTTACTATAAGCATTCACACATGATATGTGCAAGCCTGTTATCCTCATCACGATGAGTGTCAATCCAGGCGGGCGACGTGACCTGGCAGCCATGATGTGGCCACTGGCCAGGCGGTTGGTAGAGGCCGAGGAGCCGATCCTGGCCGAACACCAGACCACGATGTGGGGTTACATCGTGCTGACCGCGCTCGCCGAGCAGCCGGTCCGCACCCAGGCGGCGCTCGCGCAGTCCATCGGCGCCGATAAGAGCCGCATCATCGCGGTGCTCGACGAACTCCAGGAACAGGGGCTGATCGACCGCCAGCCCGATCCGGCCGACCGCCGGGTGCACCTGCTGTCGCTGACCTCGGAGGGCGAGCGGCTGCGCGAGTCCATCCAGGCAGGCATCCGCCGCAACGAGAAACGGATACTGGAACACCTGCCCGCTGAGGACCACGCGGCTTTCCTCCGGTCCCTGCAGATACTGACTGGCCTCCCGCATGACGAACTGGCTCCGTAACCTGGGCGCGCACCTGACCGGGACGGTGCGCGGTCACTGGCAGTTCAGCGTGGTCTTGCTGGCCGCGATGCTGCTGCGGGTCGTCGTCATCCTCGGCTATCCGCCGGTCATGTGGTTCGACGACTCGTTCAACTACTTCCAGGACGCGGTCACCCAGGTACCTGACCAGGTCCGGCCGAATGGCTACCCGTTCTTCCTGTCCCTGCTGCTGCCGCTGCACAGCATGTATCCGGTCGCCATCGCGCAGGCGGCGATGGGCGCGGGGATGGGCGTGCTCATTTACGCTGTGCTGCGCCGGCGCGGCCTGCCCTGGTGGGGCGCGACGCTGCCGGCCGTGCCGGTGCTGTTCGACGTGTTCGAGCTCCAGCTTGAGCATCTCGTCGCGGCCGACGTGCTGTTCATCTTCCTGATCACGCTCGCGCTGGTGATGTGCTGCTGGAATGACCGCCCCTCGGTGCCCACGCTGGCGGTGGCCGGTCTGCTGATCGGCTACGCGACCATCGTCCGTTCGGTGGGCGAGCCGCTGCTTGTCGTGGTGATCATCGGCATGCTGGCCCGCAAGGCGGGCTGGCGCCGGCTCACCGCGCTCACCGTGGCAGGAATCGTGCCCATCGTCTCCTACCTGGCCTGGTTCGACTACACGACCGGTAAGTTCGCACTCACCGAGTCCTCTGGCACGTTCCTCTACAGCCGCGTGATGACGTTCGCCGAGTGCGCCAAGATCAAGCCGCCGCCGGACCTCGCGGTGCTGTGCGACCCCACACCGACCTGGGCCCGCTGGCCGGCGGCACAGTATGTGTGGCAAGACACGGAACAGAAGCGGCCCTATCAGAACCGGCAGACCCCGCTGGTCGACCTCCTGCAGAGCGACAACACGGGGCGGCGGTTCACCTCGCACGTGAACAAACTCGCGCGGCAGTTCGCGGAGCAGGCCATCATCGCCCAGCCGGTGGCCTACCTGCGCGTGGTGACGCACGACACGCTGCACACGTTTGGCTGGACCCGTCAGCCCGACCCGGACGGCAAACTGGCGAACGGCAACGGGCCGCACTTCCGGTTCAGCGGCACGCCCGGCTACCGGCCGGGCTGGACGACGGCCGGTCCAGCCTGGGGAGAGGACGCGACTGCGGTGGCGTTGAACGCCGCGCTGGTCAACTACCTCGGGCCCGGTGCGGCGCAGCCCTCGGCGAGCAAGCCGTGGGCCGGTTTCGTTCAGTGGTACCAGAGCTGGGCCTACTTCCGCGGCACGCTGCTCGGGCTGGTCGTGCTGACCGGGGCGGGCGGGGTCGCGCTGGGCTGGCGGCGCTGGGGCGGGCTGTCGTTGCTGCCGTGGCTGACCGGCGTGCTGCTGATAGTGCTGCCGCCGATGACCGCGGGGTTCAGTTACCGGTACGTGGTGGCCGCGGTTCCCGCCGCCTGCCTTGCCGCGGGGCTGGCCTTCGCCTCACCCCGGTCGCGCGTTGAGCCAGTCGCCGGACAGGCGGGCGGCCAGTGTGGCGAGAGCCCAGACGGCCGCCGGGTCGGAGCCGCGCAGAGCGCCCTCGGCGGCGCGCCTGCTGACAATGTCGAATAGCTGCGCGCCCTGGTCCATGACGTAGCAGCGCAGGAGTTCGGTCAGCTCGGGGCGCAAGGTCCGGCGCCAGTCCGCGCTCGCCGGTGCACGGCCGGCCAGCGGGATGTCGGGTAGCCGCGGGGCCAGGCAGGACACGACGTTCTGATAGAAGCCGGGGGAAAGGCGTTCGCCCAGCGGCACGGCGCGTGCGGCGCGCACCACGGGATCAGCGAAGAACGGCTGGCACAGATGCGCACGCAGCAGGTGGGCCTGGCGGGCGGCGGCGGACCAGCGGTCGACCCGGTTGACCAGGTAAAAGTCGTCGAGCGCGCGGCGCGGGCTTCGGGCGAAGGCGGCTGACCAGGGAGCGAGCGCGGCCAGGTACGCGGCGGCGGCGGCCGGGCGGAGCAGGTGCAGACGGCCGGTGGTGAGACGGCGGAACTGGACGGCGCCCCGCGCGCCCGCGAGACGGCCGGCGCAGTAGCTCGCTTATCCGCCGCGGCGATCAGCCGGCTGTCCTTGCCGCCGGTCAGGTCTGCCTCGCGCTGGCGCGCCGGGCGGGTGCGAGCCAGCGATGGTCGGTCGCCGCGACGCTGCCCGTGCTGCTGGACGGGTTCGAGATCGAAGACGAGCGCATGCTGATGGCCGAGGCGCTGTTCACCGTGCTCATCGTCGCGGCCGCGCTGCTGATTCTGTGGTGGCGGAGGCCGCCGCTGGCGGCCCTGGTCCTGGCCGGCCTGATGGTCGGCTACGCGGTGACCGTGCGCAGCGAGGGCCTGC
>DASXDG010000201.1:0-2430 GCA_036490795.1 Streptosporangiaceae bacterium | reverse complement strand
ATATTCGGGCTCGAGAACGAGTACGGCGTTACGTGCACCTTCCGGGGACAGCGGCGGCTGTCACCGGACGAGGTGGCCCGCTACCTCTTCCGCCGCGTGGTCTCCTGGGGTCGAAGCAGCAATGTCTTCCTGCGCAACGGGGCGCGACTGTACTTGGACGTGGGCAGCCACCCCGAGTACGCCACCCCCGAGTGCGACAACGTTGTTGACCTGGTCGCCCACGACAAGGCCGGCGAGCGGATCCTCGAAGGGCTGCTGGTCGACGCCGACCGCCGCCTGCGCGAGGAGGGCATCGCGGGCGACATCTACCTCTTCAAGAACAACACCGACTCGGCCGGCAACTCCTACGGCTGCCACGAGAACTACCTCGTCGGCAGGCACGGCGAGTTCGGCCGGCTGGCCGACATCCTGATCCCGTTCCTGGTCACCAGGCAGATCATCTGCGGTGCGGGCAAGGTCCTGCAGACCCCGCGGGGCGCGGTCTACTGCGTCAGCCAGCGCGCCGAGCACATCTGGGAGGGCGTGTCCAGCGCCACCACCAGGTCCCGGCCGATCATCAACACCCGCGACGAGCCGCACGCGGACGCCGAGCGGTTCCGCCGCCTGCACGTCATCGTGGGCGACTCGAACATGTCCGAGACCACGATGCTGCTCAAGGTCGGCTCGACCGACCTGGTGCTGCGGATGGTCGAGGCCGGCGTGGTGCTCAGGGACATGACCCTGGACAACCCGATCAGGGCGATCCGCGAGGTCAGCCATGACATGACCGGCCGCAGCAAGGTCCGGCTGGCCAACGGCCGGGAGATGTCCGCGCTCGAGATCCAGTGGGAGTACCTCTCCCGCGCCAAGGACTTCACCGAGAAGAACGGGATCGACCCGATCACCCTCCGCGTCATCGAGATGTGGGAGCGGGCGCTGACCGCGATCGAGGACGGCAACCTCGACAAGATCGCCAGGGAGATCGACTGGGTGACCAAGTACCAGCTCATCGAGCGGTACCGGGCCAAGCACGACCTCCCGCTTTCCGCCCCGAGGATCGCCCAGCTCGACCTGGCGTACCACGACGTGCACCGCGGCCGCGGCCTGTACTACCTGCTGCAGCGGAACGGCGCGGTCGACCGGGTCACCAGCGACCTGAAGATCTTCGAGGCCAAGTCGATCCCGCCGCAGACCACCCGGGCCAAGCTCCGCGGCGAGTTCATCCGCCGAGCCCAGGAGAAGCGCCGCGACTTCACCGTCGACTGGGTCCACCTGAAGCTGAACGACCAGGCCCAGCGCACGGTCTTGTGCAAGGACCCGTTCAGGTCGGTCGACGAGCGCGTAGAAAAGCTCATCGCCGGCATGTAGGCGGGGCTCACCTACAGGCCAAAGCGGTAGGTGCGGGTCGCGGGGGCCGCGGTGGTGCTTTCCGCGCTGTCGGGCCCCGCTGAGAACACCACTCAGCGGGGCCCGAACGCGCGGGAGCGCACCACTCGCGGTCCCCGCTTCACTTCCCCGTGGCACAAAACCCGCCCGCGAACGCCCTCACTCGCTGCCGCTCACCTGACCGGTTTAGGTGGCTCCCGCACTGGCTGCCGCGTACCTAGCCGGTGCGTCAGCTCTCCCACGCGCTGCCGCCCACCCACACGATCCAGCCGCTCCTCCCGGGCGCTGCCGCAGACGGAACGGTCGGCCAGTAGCTCAGCCCCAGATCCTGGACCGTTGTGTACATCCGGATGTACACAACGGTCCATCATCTTCGCCTGGCATCCATCGTACAAGATAACAGCAAGAAGCGCTCTGGCGCCGATCGAGCCACCGCCGGCGCAAAGCGATTTCTGTCGGCTACGCCAGCGACTCCGGGCGGGTCCTGTCAGCTACGCCAGCGACCCCGGACGCGACCTGTCAGCTACGCCAGCGACACCAATAGGCGCGGTCGATGGCGTAGGCGACAGGTCACAGAACCTGTCGATGGCGTAGCCGACAGGTCCGGGAGGCCGCCGCTACTGGTGAATGATGTGGCGGCGGAGCAGGAAGATGAGGACGACGATGGTGGGGGCGATCACCCAGGCGAGGCGCTTGCCCGACATGGTGCGGTCGGGGGCGAAGGCCTTGTCCATCAGCGACGCGTGGGCGGTGCTGGCGGCGCCCGCCACCGCGCCGGCCGGGGTGGCGAGCAGCACGATGATCGCCATCAGGTAGATCTCGATGAACGTGCGGCCGTCGCCGAACGTGGCGTCCCAGAACTGGCCGGACGCCAGCACCCACTCCACCAGCACGAAGCCGACGAAGCCGGCCTTCTCGTGCAGCGGCGCGGCCGACGACCTGATCACCGCGAACGCCGCCACCACGATCACCAGCAGCGCGATGAAGATCAGCAGGTTGTAGTCGTAGCCGTCGAAGAAGTTCGGGTGCGTCCAGCTGTCGATGCTGTACTTAATGTCCCGGTAG
>DASXDG010000200.1:0-13724 GCA_036490795.1 Streptosporangiaceae bacterium | reverse complement strand
GCAGAACGCGTCAGGCCAGCTCTGCAACTGCATGCCCAGCCCCGTGATCAGCACCAGCGGGACCCCCGCCGGATCACCGAGTTGCTCGTACGCCAGCTCGATGCCGCGCCCGACGTCAACGATCGCCTCCGTCACGCCGTCACCCCCGCCACCGGGTCGTCCACCGGCACCGGTCCCGCCACCGGGTCGTCCACCAGCACCGGTCCCGCCACCGGGTCGTTTGCGTGATTGACTTCGCTAGTGCGTGTCGATTGCGCAATTGACTCGGCTCGGGACCCGGCTCGGGACCCGGCTCGGGGCTCGGCTCGTGAGTCGGCTCGGGACTCGGCTCGGGGGCGGCGGTGGAGGACGGCCAGGCCCCCCTTGGCGGGACAGTAGGCGATGCCGCGCGAGTGCCACCGCTCCCCCGGATCGCTGGTTGGCTCGAAGGTGAAATCGCGCAGCAGCGTCCGCAGCACCACGCTCAGTTCCGTGTTCGCGAAGGCGGCGCCGATACAGCGCCGGGCTCCGCCGCCGAACGGAATCCACTCATAGGTATCCGGCCTGTTGCCGACGAATCGATCCGGGTCGAAGCGACGGGGCTGGGGGAAAAGCGCCTCGTTGTTATGAATCAGGTAGATACTCACCACCACGACCTGACCCTGAGGCAGCGTCCACGGCCCGAGGTCCATGCTCGGCGCGCGGACCTGGCGGGCGGTCCGGTCGATGACCGGACGGGTGCGCTGGATCTCCAGGATCGTCGCGTCGCGGTACCGCGATCCGCCTTCGTCCACCTCTTTGGTCAGCTTGTCCAGCACGTCCGGATGCCGGCGCAGCCGCTCGACCGCCCAGGCGAGTGTGGTCGCCGTGGTCTCATGCCCCGCGGCCAGCAGCGTGAGCAGCTGGTCGGCGATCTCGTCGCGGCTCATCCGCGTGCCGTCGTCGTAGCTGCTCCGCAGCATCATCGCGAGCACGTCATCGCGGGCATCGAGGTCGGGGGCCTGCCGGGCCGCCGCGATCAGCCGGTCCACGATCGCGTCGTACTCGCGGCGGTAGGCGAACGCGCGCCCCCACGGGCTCCACCGGCCCAGGTCGCGGCGGGGAATGGGCAGCACCGCGAGCCGCGAGCCCAGCGTGACCATCTTCGGCAGCAGCTCACGCAGCTCGGTGAGTTCGGCGCCGTCCGCGCCGAATACCGCGCGCAGGATCACGTTCAGCGTGATCCGCATCATCGACAGCTGCGTGGGGAATTCGCGGCCTTGAGGCCAGGACGCCGTCTCGCGAACCGTCTCTTCCTCGATGATGGCCTCGTAGGCGCCGAGCCTGCGCCCGTGAAATGGCGGGATGAGGAGCTTGCGCTGCTTCTTATGCCGGTCACCGCTGATCGCGAAGAACGAGTTGGGGCCGAGCACCCGGCCCAGGTTCATGTCTAGGTTGTCGGCGATCTCCGGGCTGGTCATGAACAGCTGCTTGACCTCGGCGGGATCGCTGATCACCATCGCGTTGCCGAAGATCGGGACGTTGACGGTGAAGGCGGGCCCGTAGCGCGCCCGCAGTCCGCGCATCGTCCGCAGCGGGGCGGTGAGCCCCTTGACACCCTGCACGAAGCGCGGTGCCGACGGGCCAGGCGGCAATTTCACGGTAGTCACGCACACCTCCCTGGTGACGGCCAGGCCTCCGACCTTGGTACACAGCCGTACCAGATCGACGGTACGCCGGTGTACCATGAAAGCGCAAGGCTCGTCTGCCAAGAGGGATAGCCTGACGACCGTGACCACCGCACACGTCCTGAACCCGGAGAGCCCGGCGGCAGCTTCCGCCGAGTTCCGCCAGCGCCTGCTCGAGGGCATGGCGGCGGCGATCAGGGAGTGCGGCTACCGGGATTCGACCGTCGCCGACATCGTCCGTCATGCCCGCACGTCGCGCCGCACGTTCTACGAGCACTTCGCCAGCAAGCAGGACTGTTTCATCGCGGTGCTGTGCGACGCCAACACGTCGCTGACCCGCCAGATCGCGGCGGCGGTCGACCCGCACGCACCGTGGAACGCGCAGGTGCGGCAGGCGATCGAGGCGTGGATAGCCACCTCGCGGGCCGACCTGCCGCTCACGCTGAGCTGGATCAGGGAGCTCCCCTCCCTCGGCGAGGACGCCCGCCAGCTGCAGCGCGAGTCGGTCGAGGCCTTCGTCGTGCTCGTCCAGATGCTGGCCGGCACCCCGGAACTGCGCGCGGCTGGCGTCACTCCCCCATCCCGCCAGCTCGCGATCATGCTGATCGGCGGACTGCGCGAACTCCTCGCCGCGACCGTCGAGGACGGCGGCGACATCGCTGACATCACCGAGCTCGCCGTCCAGGCCACGCAGGCGCTACTCGGCCCGCGCAGCACCGTCTCCGGTCCGCAGCCGAGCAAGTAGCCGTGGCCGCTGCCGACGGCTTCGGCGGCGGCGGCAATCACCTCGAGCCGATCCGCCACTGGCGGCTGGCCCACGCCGCCTACGTTCGCATGGGGCGTCCCCGAGGCCGAGGAGGTCCGCGGCCTGCTCGAATCGTGATCCCGCGGCTCCGCGCAATTGCGTAAACGCCCCCGCTGGGGCGCTCTCATCCGCCCGGCTCAGGCTTCGAGCCCGCTGAGCAGGCACGCCGTGTCGAGTCCGGTTGTCAGGTAGCCGACGAACAAGGCGTTGTTCAGCGCCCACGGTGATCGGCGGTCGCGAATCAGGGCGACCGCGTCAGCCGCGGTGCATCCCATATAAGCGCGGCACGAGACGGATCGTCGCGGACTTGGCCAGCGGCGCGACAATGGTGTCGACGATGTTCTCGGCATAACGGCGGTACTTGGCGCGGTACGCGGCGTCGAGCTCATCGTCAAGCTCGCCCCCCGCGTCGGCGAACGTCACGTCCTTGCTGACGCCCCCGGCTTCGACCCGGCCGCCGTGCCGCAGCTGCGTGCCCCGGTACCAGACCGAGTCCGGCCCGCGCACCGACCGCACGTACAGGTCGTCGCCAAGCCGGGCAACCCAGATCGTCCTGGGGCTGCCCAGCGTGCCGTCGGCTCGCTGGGACTCGATGCGCAGTTCGTCCGCGCCGTCTATCTTGCTGAGCTCGTCGCTCGTCCATGCCGTCATCGTCAGCTCCGTAGTCAAAGGATCAGGGCTGGATCATAACTTCCAGCGCTTCGCGGGCAGCCATCACGCGATAGGCGTCCGGTACGTTCGCTACCCGTCGCATGACGCGCTCAGCCTCCTGGCCAGCTGGGCGGCGACGGTCGACCGTGCGGAGCCGACGCACCCGGCCGGGGTTTGGCGACTAGAGGAAGGGGCCATACCGTTCCGGCGGGGAACTTGCGGCTAGCATTGGGTCGTGGGTGCAGTTTCGGTCAATGCGGACCGCTATGCGTCGGTTGAGTACCAGGGCATCTACCTCCGCAATGAGTGGGGGGACATCCTCTTTCCCGACCTGCGCCCGGACGATGGTCAGGTTCCTGCCGGGGATCCGCTGGAGCCGGACGAACTCATCGGCGACGGGCGGCCCGGGCACTTCTACCAGCGGACCGCGGCGATCACGGCAGCGTGGGTGGCCGCACTGGGGCTGCGGCCGCGACGGATCTGTGACGTGGGCGGCAGCACCGGGCGGCTGCTGCACGAACTGGCCCAGCGCCTGCCCGGCGCGGAGGAACTCGTGCTGGCCGAGCCGTCGGCCGCCTTCTGCACCTGGGCCAGGCGGCTGCTGCTCGGCGAGGAATGGGACCGGAAGGTGCCCATGCCTGGCCCCATCCTGGGGGTCGATTACCGGCGGGTCGAACCGGCGCAGTTGCCTAAGCCGATCCCGCGAGCACTCGTCTACCAGGTCACCGCGCCGGACATAGCCAGGCCCGAAGGATATTTCGACGTCGTGACCTGCGCGAACGTCCTGGACCGGGTCGACGATCCGGCCAAGCTCGTGAACGAGCTGAGGTACCTGGTGCGGCCAGGCGGACTCCTGGTCATCTCCAGCCCGATGCATTTCGACGCGCACTACACCAGCCAGGACAAGTGGATCGGCGACGTGCGTGACGTCCTGGATCCCGCGCGGTGGAGCGTGGACGACCGCGAGGTGGACGTGCGGTACGAGCTGTGGCAGGCGCGGCGCCGGATCATTTCGTACCTGAGCCAGGTGGTCGGCGCGGTCAGGACGCCGGACGGTAGCGCGCCCTGAGGTCGACCTTGCGGATCTTCCCCATCGCGTTCCTGGGCATGGCCTCGATCACCTCCAGCCGCTCCGGCCAGCACCAGTCGTTGATCCCGGTGTCGCGCAGGTAGTCGCGAAGCTCCTCCAGCGCCGGGGCGGTATCGCCCGCGGCGGTCACGACCGCGAGGACGCGTTCGTCGGTATCCGGATCGGGAATCCCGATGAGCGCCACGTCCGCGACCTTCGGGTGGTTGCCGAGCACCGCCTCGATCTCGGCCACCGGCAGGTTCGAGCTCTTGTGGATGATGATGTCCTTGGCCCGTCCGGTGATGCGGATCCCGCCTCGTCCGTCGTCGCGGGCTAGGTCACCGGTGTTGAACCAGCCGTCCGCGTCTAGTTCGGCCGCGTAGATGTCTTCCTGTTTGTAGTAGCCGAGACACTGGTTGGGCCCCCTGACCCACAGCCGTCCCACCCCGTCCTGGCCGGGCAGCGGATCGATCCTGGCCTCCATCCCGCCGGCCGGCCGGCCGTCGCTGTGCGCGGGCCAGTCCTCGGGGTCGTCGGGGCGGCTGCAGGTGGCGGCCCCGTTCTCCGACATGCCCCACAGCGAGAACATGCGCACGCCGAGCACGTCCTTGACCTGCGCGGCAAGCTGCGGCGGCACCGGCGCCGAACCCGAGACGACGCTGGCGAGGCGGCCGGGTCGCGTCGGATGGGAGCGCGCGGCGGCCAGCAGTTCGCGCACGAAATGCGGTGAGCCGTAGAACGTGGTGACGCCGTGCCGCTCCATCAGGTCCAGGCTGACCACGGGATCCCACGTGTCCAGGCAGACGGCGGTGCCGCCAAGGACGAGCGAGCTGAGCAGCCGGATGACCAGGCCCACGTAGTACATGTTGCTGTGCGCGGTCGTCGTGACCAGTGTGTCATCGAAACCGTACGCTCCCGCGTACGCGCGGATGCTCGCGTACAGCGTGTTCTGGCTGTGCACCACCGACTTGGTCGTCCCCGTCGTGCCGGACGTGAACAGCAGCAGGAACGGCTCGTCCGGGCCTAGGCTCCGGCCCGCCAGGGAGTTCTCATCGACATCCCGGTCCGCCAGGAAGACCTCCTCGAACGACAGCGTGCCGGACGGCCGGTCATCGCCGAGCATGACGATCTGCTCGGGCAGCCCGCTCTCCCTGGCGAGGTCCATGGCCTGCTCGGCGGGACGGAAGCCGAACACGTCGGTGGCCGCGATGAACACCCGTGCCCCGGTCAGGCGGAACGTGTAGTCCATGTCGGCCCGGCGGAACTCAGGGGAAACCGGGACGATCTGCGCGCCCACCTGGATGCAGGCGAGTGCGAGCGGGAACATGTGCCAGTAGTCGGGCAGCATGATGGCGACGTACTCGCCTCGGCGTACGCCGAGGTCCACCAGGCCCTGAGCCATCCGCCTGGTCAGCCGGGCGAGTTCCGCGTAGTCGATCGTGTCGGTACGCCCGCCGGCAACGGTATACCCGATCACCGCCGCCTTGGCCGGCCGCTCCGCGGTGTTCCGTCGCAGGTCATCGAGGAAGGTCTGGTCACGCCACCATCCGGCCTCGCGGTACGCCTGGTGCACCGAGGCAACCTCGTTCATCGTTCCCCTCCGCCCTTGATCGGCCCGGCTGGAACCGGGTCACGCATGTGCATCCGCAGCTCACTGAAGTAACGCTGACCTCCAGGACCGGGCAGCCAGGCCTGGTCCGGGCCCGGCAGCAGTTCGGTCATCACCACCACGGTCTGGTCGCCCGCCTTCTCCCGGGCCGCGCGCAGCATGGTGGCGAACGCGGAGACGTAGCGGGGGCTGGTCAGGTCGAGGTAGACGGGCTTGACCTCGGTGCCGATCTTCACGAACACCTTGTCCGGCAGGTCGAGGGCGCGCCGCAGCCGCCGGATGGCGAGATATTCGGGCAGTCCGCCGGAGTCGGTCGGCCAGGCCTGCGCCACGGTGGTGCGCCATGTCTCGCGCGAGACGACCAGCCGGTCGATGGTAATCCTCGGGTTGTGCTGCCTGGGGGTGGTCAGCTTGAACAGCTCGGAGCAGAACCAGGCAATCGGCACGGCGAAGACCTCGAATAGCGGCCAGCGGCGTCCGTCCCTAGCCGCCGCGACCAGCTCACCGGCCTCGTCCTCGATGACGCTGATCGTCATCGGCCGGAGCAGCCTGGACGGGTCGGTGCCCGGTTCCGGCGCGAAGGCGAGCTGATAGTCGTCGCACAAGCCGGTCGCGCCGCGCGGGGTGAACTGAGGGCACCAGCCCGCGTAGAGCGGCAGGATCTGCGGACCTATGTCGGCGGTCGCGGCGGCGCGCAGCCTGGCCTGGTCGGGGTGCTGGTCGATAAACATCGCGCTGTCCAGCGTGGGCCACATCGCGTGCAGTTCACCGAGCACGATCGTGAAATCGCCGCGGTCGATCGCTTCCTCGCTGCTGGCGCAGATCTGCAGGTCCGGGCTGTGAATCCGGGCTCCGGCCCAGGCCGGGCACGGCGCCGCGAACAGCTCGGCCGCCTTCTGGGCCAGCTCGGTGCTCGCCAGCGTCACCCGCCGGGTCCCTGGCGGCAGGTTGTCCAGCCCGAGCAGCGCGGCCCAGCGCGCGGTGAGCTCGGCGGCCACCTTCCCCGCGACCGGCTCCATGCTGGTGATCAGGGGAAGGGCGGCCGTCCAGAACCGGTCGAGCGGGATTGCGGCGTCGCGGGTCCCGCCGAGCTCCGCGTACAGCCCGCGGAACGCTTCCGCGTACGCGCCTGCCAGCTGAACCGACATCCACCTGGCGGCGGGCAGGATGACCGTCCCGAACGGCCCGGCCAGCGCGTCGAGCACCGGCCCGCCGAACCGCACATCGACATCGCGGACCGTGTCCTCGTAACAGAGCTTGCGGCCCGCGTACATCTGTCCCTGACTTCGCTCGGCCGCCGCCCCGGTAATGGCGGTGAACTCCGCGTCCAGCCAGCTCATCGCGGCGGCCAGCTTGTCCGCGTCACCGCGGGCAGCGTTGATCTGGACGCGGGCCGCGTCGAGCCGCCGCAGCCCGGACAGCGCCCGCTTTCTGACCGCCGGGTCGCCGATCCCGGACAGGGTGTCGCGCAGCACCTGTTCCGCATCGAGGTTCTGCGGCAGGCTCGCCCCCCATCGCACCACGTCACGGGCGGCCAGCTGGCCGAGAAGGGCGAGCGCCTCGGCCTGGCCGGGCCCGCCGGCCGCCTCCGCCGCCGGCCGGCCGTCACAGCGAGCCAGCAGGGCCGACTCGGCCGGCGACAGCCCCAGGGGCTCCTGGCCAGGGATCAGAACGCGGTTGCCGTCCACGGTGACGTGCGGCTGGAGGCCGACCGGGAGCCACAGCCGCACGAGCGGGTCCGCGGTCAGCCGGTCCGTGATCGCCTGCAGCGCCCAGTGCTCGTAGTACGTCGTGCGAACCCGCACCAGGCTCTCGCCGCAGCGCACATCCACGCCGGGTGCCAGCGGGTCGAGGGTGACCCAGGCGACCGGTCCGAAGAACCCGATCGAGTCGTTCTTCCCGCAGTATCGCTGCCAGTACCTGGCGATGACGTTTTCCCTGGCCTTGATCCGGTAGTTGCGCCGGGACCGTACCTCGGTCGCGAGGCGTCCGGCTACCCCTGGGTTCTGCCAGACCAGTGCCTCACGGAACAAGGGTTCGGCGGCTATCTGCTCACATACCTCCCCCGCTTGCGCCATCGCCTCGGCGTGAGCCGCCTCGACCTCAGCCCGGCTTGCCCGGCCCTCGAGGAATGCGTCGGCCACCGCCGCGCAGGCTGGTGCCGAGAACCGGTCCAGGCCGGCCGCGGGGAACCCGGCCGATCGCAGCAGCGCGTCCCGCCAGACTGTCCACTCCGTACCGGGCAACGGGACAAGATGGCCTGTCATAGTGATCCCCCCTGAGCGGCGAGGCAGGCGGTGCGGATCGGCCGGCTGCCAGCCAGCACCGCGACCAGCCCGAGTACCCCGGCGCAGACCGGGACGACGAAGGCGTGATCGGGTCCGAGTGGCGTGATGGCGGCGCCGGCCAGGAAGCTGCCGGCCGTCATCCCGAACGCGACCGCCGTGCTGTCCCAGGAGATGGTCTGGGTCAGCATCGAGGGCGGCACCACGCGCTGCATGACCTCCATCGCGGTGACCGTCGCGGGTGCCATCGCCACCCCGGCCAGCGGCAGCAGCGCGGCGAGGGTGAGCAGCCCGCTGGCCGCGAGCAGCGGGACGCCGCCCGCCGCGAACAGCGCGATACAGATAATCAGCCTGCGGTGCAGCGGCATGTGTTCCTTCAGCGCGCCGTAGGCGAGCCCGGCCACCAGGCTGGTCACGCCCCACAGCCCGAGCAGCAGGCCGCTGAACGCGCGGCCGTGGTGCGCGGTCGCGAACGCGATGAGCGACACGGGCATCGCGCCCCACACCGCGCCGGCACAGAACCGCGCCGAATACAGCGCCTGCAGCGCCGGCATGCGCAGCGAGTTCCCGGCTGTGCGGTGACCGGGCGGGTGGCCGGCCGGCACCGGCTCGGTGCGGCGCTGCGCCGCCAGCCCCAGCGTTCCGCCCAGCGCGCAGGTAAGGACGGCCACGAGCCCCGCGACCGGTCCGATGCTGGTGACCAGCGCGGTGACCAGGACGGGTCCGGCGATCTCGACGGTCTCAATGGTGGCACTCTCGAAGCCGTAGGCGATACGAAGCTTGTCCGTGCCCTGGTAGATCTTGGTCCACCTGGCCCGCACCAGCGGCCCCGCGACCGGCATCGGGATGCCGGCCGCGACAGCCAGCACGACGAGCAGCCACGCGGGTTCGCGGGCCTCGATGGCGAGCGTCAGCAGCAGCATCAGCACACCGAAGGTCAGCACCATAGGGATCAGCACCCGGTGCTGGCCATGCCGGTCGATCAGCATGCCGAACACCGGCAATGCCATGCCGGCGGCCAAGGTGAGCGCGGCGACCACGGCGCCGGCGGTGGCGTAGCTCCCGCCGCGCCCGGTGATCGCCAGGATCAGGCTCACGAACACCATCGAGGAGGTGAGCCGCGACACAAAGCCGGCGGTAACGAAGCCTTTGGTGCCCGGTTGATCGAAAAGGCTGGCGTAAGTCCTCAGCAGGCGCGTGAGAGGACTGCCCATGCCTCATGCCCCTGGGCGGCCGAAGATCGCGAAGATCACATGGCGAGCATTACGGATCGATTTGCGCAAGTCAACATCCCGGCCGCGTCGGATCGCGTGGGCTAAAGGGACGCCAGCTCCCCCGATTGACGACGCGAGCCCCGATTGACAACGCGAGCGCTGTGATAGAGCGTATGAAGAGATCGCGATTCGCGAAGATCATGACGTTATGACCATGGTGGCCCTGCTACGAGGGAGTTGCGCCGTGAGCCCTGAAGCCATGAAGCCGACAATCGCCGACGTCGTCTCGGCGCGGACGCGGCAGTCGTCGCCAGGCCGGATATTTGCCGACGCGTTCGCCGCCGACCAGTTCAGCGCGCAGGTCGAGTACCCGGTGACGATCACCGATTCGCTGGTCAGCTCGCGGCGCAAACCGCGCTATCCGACCCGGAACATGTTCCGGGTCACCGACCTGTCCAGGGATCCGCGGCGTTACTACTGGCACGAGACGCCGCCGCTGCCCGAAGATCCGGAGATACCCGACGGCAAGCTGCGGCAGGAGCTGACGCACCGGTTCGGCGCGGCGCGGGTGCCTGAGCTGCTGCCCACCACCGCGTGGGTCCAGGTACCGGAGAACCTGTGGCGCGATCCCGAGACGTTCGCGTCGTTCATCGACTACCGCCTGGTCATGCGGCTGAGCGCGGCGGAGAACCAGGCGATCATCCGCGGCGACGGCGGCCTGCTGAACATCGCGGGAATCGGGCGGATGACGTCCGCGGGACCGTTCGCCAGCACGCTGCTGGCAGCGTTCAACGCGGTCGAGCAGACGGGCGCCACCGCGGACGGGCTGATCATCAACCCGCACGACTTCTACCTGTTCCTCGGCCAGGGGCACCTGATCGCCGATCTCGAGCAGAACGGCGTGTTCGTGGTGCGTACCCGGCTCGTCGATCAGGGCACGGCGATCATCGGCGACTTCGGACACGGGGCCCACCTGTTCGATGCCGGGCGTTCGGTGATCCGGTTCGCCGAGCCGCCGCCCGGAACGTTCGCCGAGCCCGGCGTCGCGCTGACCGCGGAGATCCGCGAGCGGGTGGTGGTCAGCATGCCCGCCACCTTCTTCGTGGTCAGCCTGTGGCCAGATAGCTAAGTAGCGCTCCAGGGCCGCCAGCTCTTCACCGGCCATGTGCATCACCCAGAAGCCGCCCTTCACCAGGGACGGGTCGGCCGGCGGGAACGTGCCGAGCACCTTGCACGCCGCGTCCAGCGTCACCGGGACGTTCTCCCGGTGCAGGCAGACTATGGCCGGGCGGGCGGCCGCCACCAGGTCGCGGATCAGCTGCGCGGGACCGCCACCACCGTTAGTTATGACAGAAAGCTCGTCGAAGGTCTCGACCGGGACACCCGCCTCGGCGGCGTACGGGGCTACGGTCTGCGTGCAGCGCGCGGCCGGCGAGGAAAGCACCCGCGCGTGCGGCGCGAAACATGCGAGCAGGCCGGCCAGTGCGGCCGCGTCGCCACGGCCGCGCTTGTCGAGTGCGCGGGTCAGGTCATCGCCCCCCTTCGGGGCGGCGTGCGCGTGCCGCAGCAGGATCAGCGGCACGGTCTCGCGCGGCACCAGCGTGCTGACCACATCCTGGTCATGCGGGTAGCTGAGCCGGCCGAGCGCCTCACCGGCAGGCAGCCACTGCACCGCGTCGATCTCGTTGTCGGCCTTCGCGGCATCCGCCCGTGCGGCCCAGTAGTCCACCCGCTTGGGCTGCCCGTTGACGAGATAGGACACGCTGCGCAGGTACGGGCCGAGCGCGGCCCTGACGCTGGTCTCCTCGAAGACCTCGCGCACCGCGGTGACCGCGATGTGCTCGCCGGCCTCTTGCTTTCCCTTGGGCAGCGACCAGTCGTGATACCGGGGCCGGTGCACGAGCAGGATCTCCGTACCGGACGGCGCGGGGCGCCACAGCACCGCACCCGCCGCACGGATCTCGCCCGCCGGGGAGTTAGTCATCCGGTTTCGCCCGGCGCTCCCTGACCAGGGCCTGCTGCAGGTCCTCCCCCGGCTTCCTGGTCCACTCACCGTCGCCGTCCAGCCACCACGACGAGGTGCGGTCGTCCATCCCCATCGCCAGCAGGCTGTTCAGCCGGCGGACGTGCGCCGGGTCAGCCACCCGCACGACGAGCTCCACCCTCCGGTCCAGGTTCCTGTGCATCATGTCCGCGCTGCCGATCCACACCTCGGTAGCATCCCCAGCACCGAACGAATAGATGCGCGAGTGTTCAAGGAAACGGCCGAGGATACTGCGCACCCTGATGTTATCGGATAGTCCTGGGACTCCTGGGCGTATCGCGCAGATGCCCCGGATCCACAGGTCAACCGGCACCCCGGCCTGCGAGGCCCGGTACAGCGCGTCGATGACGGTCTCGTCGACCAGCGCGTTGGACTTGAACTGGATCCGGCCCGCCGGGCCGAGGGCCGCCTGCTCGTCGATGCGGGCCACCACGCCGTTGCGCAGCGACTCCGGCGCGACCAGCAGCCGCTCGTAGGAGCGGGACCGGCTGTACCCGGTGAGGTGGTTGAACAGCGCGGTGATGTCCTCGCCCACCGCCGGGTCGGCGGTGAACAGCCCCAGATCCTCGTAGAAACGGGCTGTGGTGGGATGGTAGTTGCCTGTTCCCAGGTGACAGTAGCGCCGGAGGCTGCCGTCGACCTCCTCACGCACGATCAGCGACATCTTGCAGTGCGTCTTCAGCCCGACGAACCCGTACACGACGTGACATCCGGCCTGTTCCAGCTTGCGCGCCCAGGCGATGTTGGCCCGCTCGTCGAACCTGGCCTTGATCTCCACCACGACGACGACCTGCTTGCCGGCCTCGGCCGCGTCGATCAGCGCGTCCACGATCGGCGACTGGCCGCCGGTCCGGTACAGCGTCTGCTTGATCGCCAGCACCCTCGGGTCCTCGGCCGCCTCCTCGATCAGCCGCTCCACGCTGCCCGCGAAGGAGTCGTAGGGGTGCTGGACCAGGACGTCCCGTTCGGCAATCGCGGTGAAGACGCTGGACTCGCGGGGCAGCGCGCGGGTGGACGGCACGAACGCCGGGTACCTCAGCTCGCCGATTTTCAGGTCGGCGATGGCGGTGAGCCCGGCCAGGTCCAGCGGGCTAGGCAGCCGGTATACCGCGCGGGAGTCAACGTCGAGCTCGGTGACCAGGCGTTCCAGGACGTCCGCCGAGATCGACTCCTCCACCTCCAGCCGGACGGCAGGTTCGAAACGGCGCTTGAGCAGCTCGCGTTCCATCGCCTGGAGCAGGTTGCCGGTAATGTCCTCGTCCACTTCCAGGTCGCGGATCCTGGTCACCCGGAACACGTGGTGCTCGATCACCTCCAGCCCGCCGAACAGGTCGGACAAGTGCGCGGCGATGACGTCCTCGATCGGGACGAACCTGCGCTGGCCGGTGGCCAGGAACCGGGGCAGCAACGGCGGCACCTTGACCCTGGCGAACATGCTGGTCTCGGTCCTCGGGTCGCTGATCATCACCGCGAGGTTGAGGGAGAGTCCGGAGATGAAGGGAAACGGGTGTGCGGGGTCGACCACCAGCGGCGTCAGGACGGGGTAGATCCGCTTCCTGAACAGGTCGGCAAGGTCTCCCCGCTCGTCGTCGGAGAGCTCCTTCCAGCGCAGGATGTCGATGCCGTTCGCGGCGAGCTCGCCGTTCAGCTTGTCGCTGAACAGCCGGGCGTGCCGCACGGTCTGCTCCCCGGCCAGCCGCAGCGTGTTCTCGAGCACCTGCTCGGGCAGCCGGACACTGTCCCCCTCCATGGGGAAGTCCGCCGCCTGGCGCTGCATCAGGTTCGCCACCCGGACCATGAAGAACTCGTCTAGGTTGTTCGCGAAAATCGCGGTGAACCGCACCCGTTCCAGCAGCGGGATGCTCTCGTCCTCGGCTAGCTCGAGCACACGCTCGTTAAATCTGAGCCAGCTCTCCTCACGATCCAGGTACCGCTGCTGTTCCATGTACCCCATTCTCCCCGTACCGGGCATTGCCGGAAACGTTGCGAGCCGCCCTACTGAGACCGGCTAGTTCGTCAAGGAGTTCTCGTGCCCGCGCGGCCGGTCTGTCACGGAAGATGACATGCGCGTGCTTGCCCGCCACGTCCGCGTGCACGTCGGCCAGACCGAGCGCGCGCTGCACCGGATCCTGGGTGAACCGGACGCTCTGCAGCTTCTCCAAGCGCGCCCATACGGTCGTCTTGGCCAGGTGTCCGGTGGTGGCCACCGCCACCGTGTCGTCGTGGCCCGCGGCGAGGAAGTGGTAGCTGAACGGTGCCTTGAGACGCGCCTGACGCGGCGGCTTTGTGGTGACCGGCTCCGCGTGCCGCAGGATGAGCTGGGCCAGGTGCCGGGCCTGCGCCGGCGATCCCACCGGTAGCAGATCCTTGCGGGTGCCGCGGGCGCCCTCGTCGTGGGCGG
>DASXDG010000199.1:0-8757 GCA_036490795.1 Streptosporangiaceae bacterium | reverse complement strand
ACGGGTGCGCCGCCAGGGACTTGAACCCCGAACCCGCGGATTAAGAGTCCGCTGCTCTGCCAATTGAGCTAGCGGCGCTTGAGAACGCTGTGATCTTAGCAGGAACACAGAGCCATGGCGAATCGCGCGCTGCGGCGTGTCGGCGTGGCCGCACGCGAGTAACGCTACCTCCAGGAGGCCGCAGGGAGCCTTAGCATCCGGGCCTGACCAGCCACCTTCCCTGACTGACGCGAGTGAACGCCAGTACGCGCCGGCCTGCTTTCAGCGGCGAGGTGTTGTGTCGCCAGCGAGCCAGCCGGGCCGTGTCACCTGTGTTTTCAGACAGAAGCCATCGTTCACCCCTGTCGTCACACTGGCCCGCTGGTGTCGCACGGCCGCCGCCTGATGGGCGGGCTGTTGGTGATTTAACGCGGTAGTTACGTTCAACACGGAAGAAATACCTGCTCACAGCAACGTTTTTTACCGCGCTGGACATAATTACCGCGCTACAGGGTTGAACTGTGAGGGTCTGCGTCATCCGCGGCGATCAGGGGCATCGCGGCCACGCCGCCGCACCGGCATCCCGCAAACAGGACAAACCTCTCGCACCCAGGCCGCGTCCCCGTCATCGTGCGCGTGGCGTTCCGGTTCCGAGGCTGTCGCATAACTGGTTCCGGGCATGGTCGTGCCCCCACTGGCGCGGTCAATCGGAGCCAAAAGTGGCGCTTAAGCCCCACTTTGGGCCCGGTTTCAGCCCTCAACCGAGGCTTGACACACCACGGTCAGGAGTTATGCGACAGCCTCGAAACCGGAACGCCACGCGCACGATACTTGGAGTCTCGACAATGATGTACGTTTTGCCAGGTTTGTTCGCCGGGCCGCGGCGGCGGACCGCCCGGAGGCCGTGGCGTCGGGCGGGTGCTGGGGGGTTAGGTGGCGGGGGGAGGGGTGAAGGTCTGGGTGCGGTGCAGGCCGGCGGCGCGGCCCTTGGCGGAGACGACCAGGGCCATCTTGCGGCTGGCCTCGTCGATCATCTCGTCGCCGAGCATCGCCGCGCCTTTGGCGCCACCGCCGGCAGAGGTGCAGTAGTCGTACGCGTCGAGGATGAGTTCCGCGTGATCGTAGTCCTCCTGCCTGGGGCTGAACGCCTCGTTGGCCGCCGCGATCTGGTCGGGATGCAGCACCCACTTGCCGTCGAAGCCCAGCGCCGCCGTGCGCGCGGCCGCGCGGCGGAACCCGTCGACGTCGCGGATCGCCAGGTACGGGCCGTCGATGGCCTGCTTGGCGTTGGCGCGGGCCGCGATCAGGATCGACATCAGGATGTGGTGGTAGGCGTCGCCCACGTCATAGCCGGGAGGCTGCTCCCCGACCACCAGCGATTTCATGTTGATGCTGGCCATGAAGTCCGCGGGACCGAAGATGATCGTCTCGACCCGCGGGCTGGCCTTGGCGATGGCGTCAACGGCGATCAGGCCCTGCGGGCTCTCGATCTGCGCCTCGATGCCGATCCGGCCTGCCTCGTAGCCCATCGTGGTCTCGATCTGGCTGAGCAGCAGGTCCAGCGCGACCACCTGCTCGGCGTTCGCGACCTTCGGCAGCACCAGGCAGTCCAGGTTCGCGCCGGCGCCCTCGACGACGTCGACGACGTCGCGGTAGGTCCACGGCGACGTCCAGTCGTTGACCCGGACCGCGCGGACCTTGCCGTCGAAGCCGCCCTCGTTCAGCGCGGCGACGATGTTCTCGCGTGCCTGCGGTTTCGCCAGCGGTGCGCAGGCGTCCTCCAGATCCAGGAACATCTGGTCAACCGGCAGGGTCCGGGCCTTGTCGATCATCTTCAGACTGGAACCGGGAACGGCCAGGACCGATCGGCGTGAACGCAGCACAGTCAACCCCTCTGTTGTTATGACAAGAAAGCCGCGATGGCGTGGACGGCGGCGATCGTCGGCCGCAGCAGTGCGCTGCTGAGCGCGACCGGCCAGCTGGACAGCTTGACCACCACCAGCTCGGCGGGAACGTGCACGAACACGTGCTGGCCGTAGATACCGGCCGCGTAGTACATCGGGATGGCAGGCTCGCGGACCCACCAGCAGTTGCGGTAGTGCGCGCCGGGCTGCACCGTGAAGGCGCCGTCGCCTGCCTTGAAGGCGGCGGGTCCGTCCGGCGCGCCCGCGATGACGTCGTCGAACCACGCGGCGGGCACCACGTCCCGGCCGCGTTGCAGTGCCAGCAGCCCGAACCGGCCGGTGTCCCTGAGCGTGGCGCAGATGCCGCCGTCGGCCAGCGCGTTGCCGTGCCGGTCGACGGTCACCTCCGCGTCGGATTCCGCGCCCATCGGCTGCCATAGTTCCCGCGCCACCAGGTCGGCGAAACGCGCCTTACCTGCTCGCTCGAGCACCCAGGCCAGCACGTCGGTGACGACGGACCGGTACTGGAACGGGCCACCGTGCGGCCCCTCGTTGCGCAGCGTGCCGAAGTACTCGGGTGCGCTGGCGGCCACGGGTTCGCCGGGCCGCCACAGGTAGACGCGGTCGCAGTCGGTGACTTCCGCGTCGGGGTCGTCGTAGTCCTCGCGGAACCGGACCCCGGTCCGCATGTCCAGCAGATCCCGCACCGTCGCCCCGGCGAAGCACGTCTGGCCGAGTTCGGGGACGATCTGCTCGACCCGGGCGGTCACGTCGATGCCCAGCGCTCCCGCCACGGTCGAGGTGATCGACTTGGCGGCCGACATCAGCAGGTGCGGTGTCTCGGGGGTCAGGCCGTTGAAGTACTGCTCGGTGACGATCTGGCCGCGGTGAATGACCAGGAACCCGTCCGTATGGGTCCGCGGCAGGAGATCGCCGAGCACGCCGGACAGGTCTCGTTCCCGTCTCGGCAGCTGCCAGACCGGTCCGTCGCCGCGCCAGATCCGCGCTGTCGGGATCAGCTCGCGCACGTGCTGGAACGACCACCGGTTAAACGGCGGATCCAGCCAGTTCGCGAGCGTGACCTGGGACATATGTGTAACATAACCGGCCCAGTGGTCTGCCTGACCACTAGTGTGGTCGCGAGCTCGATGTGATGTGGCTCTCGGTCGCCGGACAGCAGCATGCGAAGCGCCGTTCCGGCCATCGCGGCGAGCGGCTGGCGGATGGTGGTGAGCGGGGGACTGGCCCAGGCCGCGATCGGCACGTCATCGAAGCCGATCACGCTCAGATCGCGCGGTGCGCTCAGCCCGCGATCGCCGAGCGCCTGCAGCACGCCGAACGCCTGTCCGTCATTGCCGGCCACCACCGCGGTCGGCGGGTCCGGCATGGCGAGCAGCCGGGCGGTGGTGTCGCGCGCACCGTCCGGCGACAGCTTGCCGCGGCAGACCAGACGTTCGTCCGCGGTCAGCCCGGCTTCGGCCAGCGCGGCACGGTAGCCCTCCAGCCTGGCCTGACTGGACCACAGGCTCTCCCAGCCGCCGATGACCGCGATCCGGCGGTGGCCGAGTTCGATCAGGTGCCGGGTCGCGGTCAGTCCTCCCTGCCAGTTCGTGGTGCCGACCGACCGCACGCCCGCGGTCGGTTCCCGCGGCGGGTCGATCAGCACCAGCGGGATCTTCGCCCCGGCCAGCTTGCGCAGGTCGGCGGCGGACGGTTCACGGAGCACGGACAGGACGCCGCGGGTGCCCCTGGCGGCCACCCGGTCCAGCCACCGGGAATACGCGTCGGGGCCGCTGGCGGTGGCGACCAGCACGCTCACGCCCAGCTCGTCGGCTGCCTCGACCGCGCCGCGCAGCAGTTCCTCCGACCACGGGCCGTTCAGGCCGCCGACGAGCATGTCCACGACGCCGAAGCCGCTGGCCGGGATGACCTGGTGGCCATGCTGGCGCAGCAGCGCGGCGACGCGGGTGCGCGTTGCCGGTGCGACGTCGGTGCCGCCGTTGCGCACCTTGGACACCGTTGACACCGACACGCCAGCCTGCGCCGCGATCGCGCTCAGCGTGTTATCCGCCGCCACCGTGGGCTCCTTTTCGAAAAGTCCGGCGCATCAATTCTACGTCGTCGTTCTGCCAGTTTTTTATATTTCAGAGTCTTGACGAGGGCAAATACGGCTCCCTACGCTAGTCAGAGTTGGCGAAAAGTTTTCGAAACATTCTGGCAACGTGAGGTGTGGATGAATCCGCTGGCGGTGCAGCTATGGACAGTGCGCGAGCAACTGGCCGACGACCTGGACGGGGTGCTCGGGCAACTCGCCGGGTTCGGTTACGGCGCCGTGGAGCCGTTCGATGTGGTCAGCGACCCGTCCGGGCTGCGGGCCAGCCTGGACGCCGCGGGACTGATCGCGCCCAGCGTGCACGGACGGCTGGAGCAGGGAGCCGGGGTTTTCGACGGGGCGAGCACCGTCGGTGCGGACACGGTATACGTCGCGTACCAGCCACCTGAGCGGTTCACCACCGTCGACAACGTGCGCGACCTGGCCGCGGAACTGCGAGACTTCGCGGCCGTCGCCGCGAGCCACGGACTTCGCGCCGGATATCACAACCACGACTTCGAACTGTCCACGATCCTGGATGGGCGGACAGCGCTGGAGGTCCTCGCCGAGCTCACCGGCGACGAGGTGCTGCTCGAGGTCGACATCTACTGGGCGGCGACCGGCGGCCAGGACGTCGCCGCGCTGCTCGGCCGGCTCGGCGAGCGGGTGCACGCGCTGCACGTCAAGGACGGCCCGGCGGTCAGGGGCAAGCCGATGACCTCGGTCGGCGCCGGGAAGGTGCCGGTGGCTGAGATCGTGCGTTCCGCGCCGTGGGTGGACGCGCTCATCATCGAGCAGGACGAGTGCGCGCCGGACGTCGCCATGATGACCGAAGTCAAGCGCAGCCGCGACTGGATGGTCGCGCAGGGCTTTGCCCAATGACCGAGCCTGGTTCCGTGACTGCTGCCGGCGGGGGAGCGGGCGCCGCACCGGTGGGAGTCGCCATCGTCGGGTGCGGGACGATCAGCGAGGAGTACATGGGGACGCTGACCGGCGCGCCGTCCGACGTGCGGGTGGTGTTCTGCGCTGACCTGGACGTGACGCGGGCCGCCGCGCTGGCGGCCGCGCACGACGTGCCCGGCCACGGCACCGTCGCGGAGGCACTGGCCAACCCGGACGTGGACCTCGTCATTAACCTGACCATCCCCGCGGCACACGCCGAGGTCTGCACGCTGGCCATCGACGCGGGCAAGCACGTGTGGAGCGAGAAACCGCTCGCCCTTGAGCCCGGAGCCGGGGCCGCCCTGGTCGCCAGGGCCGCCGAGGCCGGCCTGCGGCTGGGCTGCGCGCCCGATACTGTGCTCGGCCCCGGCCTGCGCAACGTCTACGCGCTGACCGACGCCGGGACGATCGGCGAGCCGCTGTCCGCGCTCGCGCTGATGCAGGGTCCCGGCCCGGACCTGTGGCACCCGGCCCCGGAATTCCTGTTCGGCGCCGGCGCGGGCCCGCTGTTCGACATGGGTCCCTATTACCTGACCGCGCTGTCGCTGCTGTTCGGGCCGGTGGCGTCGGTCGCCGCGGTGGGCCGGCGAGCCCGGCTGACCAGGGTGATCAGATCCGGGCCGCGGGCCGGCACGTCGTTCCCCGTCGACGTGCCCACCTATATGAGCGCGCTGCTGACCTACGCCGGGGGAGCGACGGCCACGATCGTGCTCAGCTTTGACTCACCGGCCCGGCACGAGCCGCGCCTTGAGGTGGCGGGCAGCGAGGCGACGATGGCGCTGCCCGACCCGAACCGGTTCGATGGTGACGCGCGGATCAAACGCACCGGTGAGCCGGACTGGACGGTCATCCCGCCCGATCCCGATGGTGAGGCCGGACGTGGGATCGGCGCGCTTGACATGGTCAGGTCGATGCGTGCCGGCGTGCCGCACCGGTGTTCTGGTGAACTGGCGTTGCACGTGGTGGACACGATGACGGCCATCGCGCGTTCGGCGGAGAGCGGATCGTTCGAGGAGGTGCGGACATCGTTCCCGAGCTACGCGTAGCGATGATCGGGCACGCGTTCATGGGCGCGGCGCACTCGCACGCCTGGCGGACCGCTGCGCACGTGTTCGACCTGCCGTTGCGCCCTGTCATGGCGGTGCTATGCGGACGGTCGGTGACCTCCGCTACCGCGGAAAGACTTGGCTGGAAGACCGTCGCCAGCGACTGGCAGGACGTGGTGACCAGGGACGACATCGACCTCGTCGACATCTGCGTGCCCGGTTACCTGCACGAGCCGATCGCGGTCGCCGCGCTCGGCGCGGGCAAGCACGTGCTATCCGAGAAGCCGCTGGCGAACACGCTCGCCGAGGCGTCCCGGATGGCGGCCGCGGCCGGCCCGGCTGACGCCACGGCCATGGTCGGGTTCAACTACCGGCGGGTGCCCGCCATCGTCCGCGCCAGGACGCTCGTGGCGTCAGGCCGGATCGGCGACGTGCGCGAGGTGCGGGCCAGCTACCTCCAGGACTGGCTCGCCGGCCCATCGGCGCCGTGGACCTGGCGGATGTCCGCCGACCAGGCCGGATCGGGTGCGCTGGGCGACATCGGCTCGCACATCATCGACCTCGCGCAGTACCTGACCGGATCGCTGGTCAGCGGCGTGTCCGCGATCAGCGAGACGTTCACCAAGGAACGGCCAGGCGGAACGGTCAGCGTCGACGACGCTGTCGCTTTCACCGCCCGGCTCTCCGGCGGGGCGCTCGCCACCTTCGAGGCGAGCAGGGTCGCGACCGGACGCAAGAACGGGCTGAGCATCGAGCTCTACGGCACCGAGGGCAGCCTCGCCTTCGACCTGGAACGCCTCAACGAACTGCGGGTATCGGGTCAGCGCGTGCTCGTCACCGAACCGGACGACCCTTACCTGGACGCGTGGTGGCCGCCGGGGCATGTGCTCGGCTGGGACGCCACATTCGTGCACCAGGTGCGCGACCTGGTCACCGGCATCGCGGACGGCACGGATCCCGCGCCGACCTTCGCCGACGGCCTGGCGGTGCAGCGGGTGCTTGACGCCGTCGCGCGCAGCGCGAGCAACGAAGCAGTGTGGACCGCTACCGCTACCAGCTAGGGAGATTAATCAGCATGGCCCGCCCGTTTACCTTGTTCACCGGCCAGTGGGCCGACCTGCCGCTTGAGGACGTCTGCCGGCACGCCAGCGAATGGGGCTATGACGGCCTGGAACTGGCGTGCTGGGGTGACCACTTCGACGTGCAGCGTGCCCTGGCGGAACCGTCCTACCTGACCGGGCGGCACGAACTGCTGGACAAGTACGGGCTGCGCTGCTGGGCCATCTCCAACCACCTGACCGGCCAGGCGGTCTGCGACCATCCGATCGACGAACGGCACAAGGGCATCCTGTCGGCCCGCATCTGGGGCGACGGTGACCCGGAACAGGTGCGCCAGCGCGCGGCCGCCGAACTGGCGGACACCGCGCGGGCGGCGGCCGCGTTCGGTGTGCAGACCGTGATCGGTTTCACCGGCTCGTCCATCTGGCACACGGTTGCGATGTTCCCGCCGGTGCCGGAGTCGATGATCGAAGCCGGGTACGCGGACTTCGCCGCGCGGTGGAACCCGATCCTCGACGTGTTCGACGCGGAGGGCGTCCGGTTCGCGCACGAGGTGCATCCGAGCGAGATCGCCTATGACTTCTGGACCACGGCTCGCGCACTGGAGGCAGTGTCGGGCCGCCCGGCGTTCGGGCTTAACTTCGACCCGAGCCACTTCGTCTGGCAGGACCTGGACCCGGTGGCGTTCCTCGACGCGTACCAGGACCGCATCTACCACGTGGACTGCAAGGAGGCGCGCAAGCGGCTGGACGGGCGCAACGGCCGGCTCGGATCGCACCTGCCGTGGGGCCACCCGCACCGCGGCTGGGACTTCGTCTCGGCCGGGCGCGGCGAGGTCAAGTGGGAGGACATCTTCCGCATGCTCAACTCGATCGGCTACGACGGCCCGATCTCGGTCGAGTGGGAGGACGCCGGCATGGACCGGCTGCGCGGAGCCGCCGAGGCACTGACCTACCTGCGCCAGTTTGACCTCGAGCCGCCCGCCGCCTCGTTCGACGCCGCGTTCAGCTCCTTATCGAGCCGGGTGGGCGCCTTGCCGTAACGCACCGGGCGCGGTTAACGCACTGGGCGCGCGTAACGCGGTAGGCGCGCGTAACGCGGTAGGCGCGCGTAACGCGGTAGGCGCGCGTAACGCGGTAGGCGCGCGTAACGCACTGGGCGCGCGTAACGCGGTAGGCGCGGTTAATGCGGTAGAAGTTTCCAATGCGGTAAAAAACCCTGCTCACAGCAATGATTCCTTCCGCGATAAGCCGAATTACCGTGCTAGTTGGCCCGGCGGTTGGGGCGTGCGGGGGTCTGCGTCGCCCGCGGCGATCAGGGCCACCCGGCCACGCCGCCGCATCGGCATTCCGCAAACCGCAAACCAGACAAAACGCCCGTACTCGGGCGGCATCGTGATGATCGTGCGCGTGGCGTTCCGGTTTCCCGGAACGCCACGCGCACGATCATGAAACCCGCCCACGAGCCGGGCAGTATTCATCCCGGATCCGGCAGCACCGACGCGGTCGCGGGGCGTAGCCGCCCAGTGCCGGTCAGGCAGTGCCGCCCAGTGCCGGTCAGACAGTGCCGGGCAGGCAGCAGTGCCGGGCAGCGAGTCCGCCAGCGTGTCGGCGTGGGCGCCGTTCCGGCACCGCATGTTCGCGGCGATGTGGACCGCTCAGTTCGTCAGCAATATCGGCAGCTGGATGCAGACCGTCGGCGCCCAGTGGCTGATGCTGTCCCTCACCGGATCGGC
>DASXDG010000198.1:0-1842 GCA_036490795.1 Streptosporangiaceae bacterium | reverse complement strand
GTGAGCGTCCCCGTCTCGTCCACGACCGTGGCATCGAACACGCAGCTGTTCTCGACCGGGTGGATCTCCACCGACCGGACCTTGCCCTCGATGGTCGCCTTGCGGGCGCCGTTCAGCTCGCTGATCGCGGAAACCCCGGCGGTGCGCGGGAGCGATGCCCCGCTCCCGTTCGGCGCCGCGGTGCCGGCCGTCGCCGGCTTAGGCCCTTCCTTCGCCAGAACGGGGGCGGCCTTCTCGCTTCCCCCACCCTTGACCTCGTCGCCGACTGACGCGCCGCCCCCAGTCTGCGTGCCGTTGCCGGCCTGCGTGCCGTTGCCGGCCTGCGCCGCGAGCCGGGCGGCCTGGCTGGCGTGCAGCAGGTGCACCCTGCTCTCCACGTCGAACGGGATGATGGTGGCGGCGGCGTTCGGCACCCGGCTGACCACTTCTGCGATCTTGTCCGCCGTCCGGTCGTGCAGGATCCGGCCGAGCAGCGGCGCGTACCCGCGGCGCGGCAGCACCACGGTGACCTGGGTGCTCTTCTGCGCGGCCTCACGGTCGACGAGCTCAACAGACGCGCGGGTGAGCCGGCGGTCCGGCGCGTCGATCATCTCAAGCGGGATGTCCTGGCCGAACCTGACCCACTTCTCGTGCACCATCTGCGCCCTGGCGCTGTCGATGATGAAGTGGACCGCGCGCAGCGTGGTGGGACGCAGGCCGCGCGCGTACCTGATCGCGGCGAGCGTGGCGAGGTCCACGTCGTCGACGAAGATCAGCACCACGCGGCGGCTGTAGTTCGGCTGCCTCGCCGGGATGCCCGCCGCGCGCCGGTCGCCGATGTTCTCCAGGACCTCGGATTCCATCCGGTACTCCCGGTTGAGCCGGATGAGCAGGAAGACGAGAACAGGGAAGACGATGACGATCAGCCAGGCGCCCTCGGTGAACTTCACGATCGCGAAGATCACGACCACGATCGCGGTGTAGACGGCGGCGGTCCCGTTGATGATCCTTCTGCGCCGCCAGCCGCGTTCCTTCACCCGCTTGTGGTACTTGGCCATGCCGAAGCCGGCCATCGCGAACCCGGTGAACACGCCGATCGCATAAAACGGGATCAGCCCGTTGACCTGGGCCCCGGTGGTGATCAGGAGGACCAGCGAGACGACCGTGAGCACGATGATGCCGTTGGACAGTGCGAGGCGGTGCCCGCGCTTGGTCAGCCAGCGGGGCAGGAACGAGTCCGTGGCGACGAAGCTGGCCAGGAACGGGAACCCGCTGAAGCTGGTGTTGCCGCCGGTGAAAAGGATCAGCGCGGTCGCCGCCTGTACCACGAAGTACATGAAGTGCCCGGTGTGGCCGAAGACGACGTTGGCCTCCTGGGCCAGCACCGTCGGGTAGCCCGCCAGGTAGGGGATGGCGTGGGTGACGTGCGCCAGCCAGGAGATGCCCGCGATCAGGAACGCGACGATCGAGCCCTGCGTGATGAGGATCTGCCGGGCGTTGCGGCCTTCGGGCGGGCGCAGCGCCCCGACCGCGTTGGAGACCGCCTCGATGCCGGTCAGCGACGAGCCGCCGTTAGCGAAGGCCTTCGCCAGCATGTAGATCATCCCGATGCTAATCAGGCCCTCGGTGCTGTGCCCGATCGCGAAGGTAGCGCCGGGGTACGAGCTCACGTGCGGCAGGCCCCCGGACACCTCGCGGATCAGGCCGATGACGATCATCGCCGCGACCGAGCCGGAGAAGAGGTAGGTCGGCATCGCGAACGCGCGGCCCGCCTCGCGGATGCCGCGCAGGTTGCCGTAGCACATGATGAGGACGGCGACCACTGAGATGACTATCAGGATGTTCGGGCCGATGACCGGGATG
>DASXDG010000197.1:0-25084 GCA_036490795.1 Streptosporangiaceae bacterium | reverse complement strand
GGGATGCGGCGGCTAGGCGATGACCTGCTGGTCGCGCAGGCGGCCGATCTCGGCGGGGTCGAGGCCGAGTTCGGCCAGGACCTGATCGGTGTGCGTGCCCGCGGGCACCGGCGGCTCTGGCGTGGCCGGCGCGGTGCGGCTGAACCGGGGAGCGGGCGCCGGCTGGGCGTTCCCGTCGATGGTGACGAAGCCGTCCCTGGCCTTGCTGTGCGGGTGTTCGGCGGCCTCGCCCAGGGTGAGGACCGGCGCGTAGCACGTCTGCGCATCCGCGAAGATGTCGTCCCATTCGGCCCGGGTCCTGGTCGCGAACGCGGCGGCGATCCGCTCGCGCAACTGCGGCCAGCCGCCCCGGCCCGGCATGGCGCCGGGGTCATCGGCGCTGACGTTCAGCCTGGCCAGCAGCACGGCACGGAACTTGGGCTCGATGGCGCCGACCGCGACGTACTTGCCGTCGCTGGTCTGGTAGGTGTCGTACAAGGGGTACCCGGAGTCGAGCAGGTTGGTCCCGCGCTCATCCGACCACAGTCCCATCTGGCGGCGTCCGTGGAACAAGGTCATCAGCAGCGACGCCGCGTCCAGCATGGCCGCGTCCACCACCTGGCCGCGGCCAGAAGACCGCGCCTCGAGGACGCCGCATGCCAGCCCGAAGGCCAGCAGCATCCCGCCCGCGTTGTCGCCGGCGAGGTTCAGCGGCGGCACCGGCGGGCCGCCGGCCCGGCCGATCGAGGAGAGGGCGCCGGACAACGCGATGTAGTTGATGTCATGCCCGGGCGTCATGGCCAGCGGGCCGCTCTGCCCCCAGCCGGTGACGCGCCCGTACACCAGCCTGGCGTTTCGTTCCAGGCAGTCGTCAGGACCGATGCCAAGCCGTTCGGCCACGCCGGGCCGGAAGCCCTCGAAGAAGATGTCCGCGGTGCTGGCCAGCCGCAATACGAGTTCGCGCCCGTCATCCGCCTTCAGGTCGACACCAACCGAACGCCGTCCTCGGTTGACGAACTCCAGGGCCGGATCCGCCCGCTCGCCGGCCAGCGCGCCCGGGCGGTCCACGCGGACGACGTCGGCACCCATGTCGGCCAGCATCATCCCGGCGAACGGACCTGGGCCGCGTCCCGCCATTTCGATAACTCTGACACCAGCCAGCGGCCCCAAAATGTACACTCCCGGCAATCGGGGGAACACGGCTCTGTAACGCCGTGAGACTATCATATATTATTGAGATCAGGATCCGGGAGGTGCGAACGTCGGTGTTCCCGTCGCAGGAGCATAACGAGGACCAGCCTGAGGCTTTGCTGTCTTTCGTGGAGCGGCGGGTGAAGCAGGCCGTGGTATCCGGCGCGCTGAAGCCGGGCGCCAAGCTGTCGCCGAGTGCGCTCGCGGCCGAGCTCGGCGTGTCCCACATACCCGTGCGCGAGGCGCTGACCTCGCTGGCCGCGTCCGGCTACCTGGAGCACCGGCCGCGGGTCGGGTTCTTCGTCCGCGCGCTGTCATCGGAGGACCTGGCCGACATCTACCACTGGCGCGAGGTGCTTGAACGCGAGGCGTTCACGATGGCGGTGCCGAGGCTGACCGAGGAGGACATCGCCGAGATGGACGCGCTCTGCGTCCAGATGCGGCAGCTCACCTCGCCCGAGACGCGGCGTGAATACCTGGCGCTGAACCGCAAGTTTCACTTCGTGAGCTTCCGCCGGGCGGGGAGCGACCGCCTGCTGCGCTTCCTCAACTACCTGTGGGATGTGGCCGCCCCGTACACCTATGCGGGACTGGTCAACAGCGAGGCTTCGCACGCTGACCACGAGAAGCTGATGACGTTGTTCCAGGCACGCGACGTGGACGGCGTGGTCGACGCGATGGTCGCTCACCGTGGCAAGTCGGTGGAGGCGGTGGCCCGCTGGGAGGCCCGCCAGCGCGACGAGGCGCGTGAGCCTGTCAAAGGCTGACCGTGGTCTTCCGCGGAACGGTGCGGTTCCGCGGGTACCGGCATCAGCGCCGCGAAGAACAGGACGGTAAATACGGCGAGGCCGGCCAGGACATAGGCGTTGCCGGTAAGAAGCTGAAGGCCATGCCAAGGGTACTCGTGGTACGAGGCCTGGTCGCCCTTCGTGCGCGTGGCGTTCCGGGTTCGCGGACTCTGGCGCGCACGATGATGAAGGCGTGCCGCCGACCGGGCATTTTGTCCCGTTTTGGCGCCGCGGGCGCGCCGCCGCACGTCGCGGGTGCGCCGGCGAGGAGGGCCAGCTTCAGGGCACGACGGTGGTGACCGGGTCCAGGCCGGATACGGCTAGCACCGGTGCCAGGACTGGCGTGGCGATGATCCGGATGCGGGGCGCGTAGGGCAGCAGGGCGGTCAGGCCGGCGCTATCGAGGTAATTCACCTTGGTGAGGTCCACGGTGATGTCCGTTCCGTCCGCGCCCGCCTGGCTGAGCGCGTCGCGGAAGCGGGCGGCATTGCTCATGTCGATCTCGCCGGCGGCGGTCACTACGGTGGTGCCGTTGCCGTCGTGCCGGGTGGACAGCTCAAGCGGGGTTGTCACTGGCGATCCTCACGTCCATGGTGACGGTGGTGCCGGCCTGTCCGGCGTCGATGCTCACGTTATCCATGAGCGCCCGCATCAGCGGGATGCCCTTGCCCCGGTAGGGGATGCGTTCGCTACCCGGGGCCAGCCAGTGCCCGGTGTCGGCGACGGTTATGCGGAGCAGGTTCGCGGTGACGGTGGCCTGCAGCCGGATCTGGCTGCCGGGAAGATCGCGGTGGCCGTGCTCGATCGCGTTGGCGACGGCTTCTCCGGCCGCTACCAGTGCGTCCTGCGCCAGCAGCGTGCTGAGGCCGCAGCCGTCGAGCCAGCCGCGCAGCCGGGCGCGCACCGGTCTGAGCTGTCCTGTGCCGGCGGGGAACGACAGGTCGAGCGGTGCGGGATGCCGGTACAGCACGATGGCCACGTCGTCTCCGTATCCTCCTGGCGGCGTCAGGCGCCTCATCAGCTGGGTGGCTAGATCTTCCAGGGAGTCCTCACCGCCGGCGACAACGGCGGCCCCCGCCTCCGCGATGCCGTCGGTCAGGCAACGGTCACGTCGCTCGACGAGCCCGTCGGTGTAGAGCAGCAGGGTCGAGCGCGGCGGCAGCGTCCAACGGGCCTCGCCGCGCTCGATCTGCGGCACGGTGGCGAGCGGGAATGAGCGGGCGCTCTCCAGCAGGTGGGTGCCACCGTCCGGGTACGCGACGATGCCCGGGGGGTGGCCCGCGGCGGAGTACGTGAGCTGCCCGGTGGCTGGATCGAGGATGGCGCAGAACACCGTGGTGAACTCGGCCCCGGGAACGGAGGCGGCGAACCGGTCCATGGCGGCCAGCATCGGGCCGGGTCTCGCGTCCTGCAGCAGCAGGGCGCGGCACGCGCTGCGCAACTGCCCCATCACCGTCGCGGCGCCCAGGTCGTGCCCGACGCAGTCGCCGACCACGATCGCGATCCGCCCGTCAGGCAGCGCCATGATGTCGTGCCAGTCGCCGCCCACCTCAAGCGGGCGAGTGGCGGGCTCGTAGCGGGCGCTGAATCCGATCGGCAACTGCGGCGGACCGAGGATCGCGCGCTGCAGCGCCAGCGCCGTCTCGCGCTGCTCGTCGATCTGGTGCGCCCGGTGCAGTGCCTGTCCGAGGCGGCCGCAGACGAGGCTGAGCAGGGTCTGATCCTCCGCGGTCAGCACCCGGCCGCCGGTGAGGTCAATCCAGATCGTCAGCGTGCCCGACGGATGCTCGAGCCTTACCCCGGCGCCGCCCGACGCCACCTCCGGGATCAGCGGCGGCTGATCGCGCAGCCCGGCGAGCGCGCCACGCATCTGTTCGGGCAGCGTAGGCCAGCTGACGTCGCGGCCGCTCGCCGTCACCGACGGGGAGGCCTCGTCCGTCCAGATGGCCGCGACGACGCGCCGCGCGTGCCAGAGCCGGTGCAGTTCGCCGAGCGTGTCCCGGAGGGTGTCGGCCATGCTGGCGGCACCGGCCAGGATATGCCCGAGCGCGGCCAGCGCGCTGTCCCGCTGGATGGCGTAGTGCTCCGCGGTGATGTCGCGGAGCGTGCCGACCACCAGCCTCCCGTTGTCCTGGTCGTTGACCTCGTTGAAGATGCCGGCCACCCAGACCCGGTGCCCGTCGCGGTGAGTGAACGGCACGGTGAAGCTTCCCCCGGGCCGTTCCCCGATGTCCCGGTAGGCGTCCTGCGCCATCCGGTAGCCCTCGGGGTCGGACTGCTGATCTGGCCACCACGGGTGCGGCGCGGGATAGGGCAGGCCAACGGCGCCATAGCCCAGCATGTCCGCGAACGCCGAGTTGATCTCAAGGACGGTCCCGTCCGGGCCGCACAAGTAGAAGGCCTCATGCAGCGACTCGATCAGCGCCGCCCGCCAGCGGGCGTGCTGGCTGCGCATCCGGGACAACTGCACGCTGGTCCGGACCCGGGCCAGCAGCTCGGCGGCGGAGAACGGCTTCACCAGGTAGTCGTCGGCGCCCGCGTCGAGGCCTTCGATCGCCGCCTCCTGGCCAGCCCGCGCGGAAAGCAGCAGCACCGGCACGTCCGCGGTGCGCGGGTCGGCGCGCAACGCGGCGACCAGCCCGAGCCCGTCAAGCCCGGGCATCATCACGTCGCTGATGACCAGGTCGGGCCGGCGGGACCTGGCGGCGTCGAGCGCGGCGAGCCCGTCGGTGACCGTGGTCACCCGGTACCCGGGCAGGAGCAGCCGCTGAAGGTACTCGCGCATGTCGGCGTTGTCGTCGGCGAGCAGCACGTGCGGCGCGCCGGGGGCACCCGCGGTTCGCGCCTGCTCCGGCTCACTCACCCCGACAGCGGCGGCAACGTCGGCGGCGCCGTCATCAGGAGGTAGCCAGCGCATGGCCTCCTGGACGTAGGGGTCGGCCGCGGCCAGCACCGAGGAGCTGTCGCCAGGCTCCGCGTCCGGCGCCGTTTCCGTGCCCGCGGGATGGCTGAACGGGAGGCGTACGGTGAAGGCGGTTCCCTCGCGCTCAGTGCTCTCCACGCTGATCGTTCCGTGGTGCAGCCCGACCAGTTCGCGCACCAGCGCGAGGCCGATGCCGCTGCCTTCGTTGGATCGAGCGCGCACGTTCTGGACGCGGTAGAAGCGGTCGAACAGGCGCGGCAGTTCGGCCCGGGGGATGCCCGCGCCGGTGTCGGCGACCCGCAGCAGAGCCTGACCGTCCTTCTCGCTCAAGGTGACGGTGACGGCGCCTTCGATGGTGAACTTGAGCGCGTTGCTGAGCAGGTTGAGGACGATCTTCTCCCACATTTCCCTGTCCACGTCGACCGGGGAGCTCAGCGCCGGGCAGTCCACCTGGTACGCCAGGCCGGCCCGCTCGATCGCGGACCGGAAGACGCTGGCCAGCTCGGCGGTGAACGCGCTGAGGTCTACCGGCTCGTAGTCGGCCCGCATCCGGCCTGCCTCGATCCGGGAGAAATCGAGGAGGGAGTTGACCAGTTTCCCGAGCCGTAGCCCGTTGCGGTGGATGACGTCCAGTTCGGCCCGGGCGGCTCCGTCGGCCGGCCCGAGCCGCTGCCGCAGTTCCTCGACCGGTCCCATGATCAGCGTGAGCGGGGTACGGAACTCATGGCTGATGTTGGAGAAGAACGTCGTCTTGGCATGGTCGAGTTCGGCCAGCTCTTCCGCCCTGTGCAGCTGAGCCTGATACGCGATCGCGCCGTTGACCAGGGCCGCGGTCTGCCGCGCCACGAGGCCGAGGAAGTCCTGATAGGCCGCGTCGAGCGCCCGTCCGGCGGTGGCCGCGAGAACGATCACGCCCACCGGGTCGCCGCCGCCGTCGCCCCGCAGCGGCAGCACCATCGCCTCGGCCGGCGGATCCGGCCAGTCCCCGGACGGCAACGGCCCGAAACGTTGCGTCACGTCGGTCAGCGTCAGCGGCTGCCCCGTGCTCAGCACCTGGCCGACCGGCCAGTCAGGCACCGGATCCGCGGTGCTGCTCGCGGCGAGCGCGGCCCCGCCGCCGGCGAAGCCGCCGTCGGGATCGCGCAGGTAGATCGCGGCATAGGGCACGACCTGCCCGGCCCTGGACAGCGTCCGGACGGCGAGGTCACAGACCTCGGCCACCTCGCGGCCGCGGCCCGCCTGCGCCCCCAGGTCCTGCAGCGCGGCGAGCCGGCGCCGTCCCACCACCTGCTCGGTGCTGTCGGTGACCGCGGTGAATACCCCGCAGACAGTTCCGGTCTCGTCGTGCAGCGGGCTGTAGGAGTACGTCCAGTACGTCTCCTCCCAGTAGGCGTGCCGGCGCATGGGCAGCAGCAAGTCCTCTGACCAGGTGGCCTCCCCGGTGCTCAGCACCGAGTCCAGCATCGGGCCGATCGTGTTCCAGATCTCGCTCCACACCTCGCGCCCGGGCAGGCCCAGGGCCGGGTGCTTGTCGCCGAGCAGCGGCATGTACGCGTCGTTGTAGAGGAACCGCAGCTCCGGGCCCCACCAGACGATCATGGGGAATCGCGAGGTCAGGCAGATACGGCACGCGGTCCGCAGGCTGGACGGCCAGTCGCGGGGGTCGCCGAGGGCAGATTCCTCCCAGGGGTAGTCCCGCATCCGCTGCACCATCTCCCCGCCACCAGGGAAGACCAGATGCTCCCAGCCGCCATCCCGCATGTGGCGAAAAGTACCACTAGCGCGGCAAGTCAAACAGGTGAAACGTGCCACGCCGGTGCTGACGACCGGGCCATACGGGTCAGTCGGAAGCTGGGTCGCTCTCCCTCGGGATCTGGAAGAACGGCGACTTCTGGATGAACCGCGCGGAGAACAGCAGCACGATTCCCAGTGCGGCGGTGATCACCAGCGCCCAGTTCTGCGGGGCGGGAGCCCCCATCATCGACTTCACCACGATGTAGGTGAGGAAGGCGCCTGCCAGGAACGGCAAGATGGCGAGCGTCAGCGCGTTCCACACGCTCGTTACGACCCGGCGCCGGTAGTAGACGATCGTCGCGGCCGCGCTCAGCACGTAGAACGCGATATACAAGATGCCGGAATCGCTGAGCAGGTAGTCGAAGGCGTTCTGGACCGAGGTGGCTATCAGGTACACGGCGCCCAGCACGATGAGCGCGACGCCGGTGACGATGCTGGCGGCGGCCGGCGTGGAGAACCGCGGATTCACCCGGCCGAGGAATACCGGCAGCGTCCGGTAACTGGCCATCCCGTAAAGGATGCGGGCGATCACCACGATGCTGGTCCCGGTGGTCCCGATCACCGACAGTGCGAGCGCGAACGCCATGACCTTGGCCCAGCCGCTACCGCCGAGCGACTGGCCGATGAAGACGAGCGCGGACGCCGAGTTGGCTTGGAGCTTGGACGGCGATACCGCCCCCTGCAATCCGACCATGGAGATCGTGTAGATGACCGCGAGGCACGCGACGGCTATCATCGCGGCCCGGCCGGGGTTCTTCCGCCGGTGCTTGACTTCCTCGTTGACATACACGGTGGCGTCCCAGCCGGTGAAGGCGAATACCGCGAACAGGAAGCCGCCGATCACGCCGCCGCGGCCGTTGATCCCGCCGAACTTGAACCAGCCGCTGGACAGCGGCACGGTGCCTGGGTGGTGCTTGAGCACCGCGATGAAGCCCGTGACCGCGAAGCCGATCAGAATGATGTATTCGAGGATGGCGAGGCTGACCTGCGTGCGTGCGGTCAGCCGGATACCGATGACCGCGATCGCGAGCATCACCAGAACGACGACAATGGTGATCAGGACGTTCGGCGTGACCGCGGTGGCGGCACTTCCGAAGACCGCCAGCACGGAGGGGCCGAGCACGATAACCCCGCTGACGGTGCCAATGACGTTTCCGGCGATCATCAGCCACCCGGTCAGGAAACCGAGATTAGGACTAATGGCACGGCCGACCCATTCGAAAGACGCTCCGCAATTCGCGTTCCACAAGTTAAGTTTGCGATATGCATTAGCAATGATCAGCATGGGAATCGCGGTGAGGATGATGATGAGCCCGCTGCTGTAGGCAGACGCGTAGACAAGCGCGGCGAGGGTCAGGCCTACCGACACCGCCGGTGCGGACGTGGCCATGCCGATAATCACGTCCTGCGCGACACCGATCGCATCTGGTTCGAGGCGGGCTGGCGGAGTCAGCATTCCGGCAGCAGTGGCGGCAGTTCTGTCGGTCATTACGCTCCTCTGAAGTCCCCCGATCGTACGGTTTCTACACGGACATCACGGGTCATACGCGGAGCAAGAGACCAACTTGAAATTTTTCTCACGCGGCGGCATCACGAGCTATCCCAAGCACCACTGTCCGTTTTGAGAAAGAAGGTACTAAGGAGGGGAAGATTCTGGGCGGTCAGGAGCCGGGGATCTTCGCGGCGCGGTAGTGGTTGGCCACCTTTACCACGTATGACCCGGGGCCGCCGGTGCTGACCTCGAAGCTGCCGGGCAGCATGAGGTTACGGCCGTTCACGGTGGCCTTGACGGTCCAGTTTTCCGCGGCCTTGGCGCCGGTGCGCGGCTCGCTGACCTTGCAGGTCACGTCCTTGTGCAGGTAGAGCGGTTCGGGCAGGCTGGCCAGGTACCTGGTCTCGGCCAGCACGACCCGGCCCCTGGCCTGGTCCGCACAGCCGATGTCGACGACCGCTGGCCCGCTCCTCGCCGCCCGCGTGCCGTGCGCGGTCTTGACGACCTCGACGGTGGTCGCCGGGTGCCACTTGTATACCGCGAGGCAGTCGGCCTTCGGCTCGGCGTCGGTCAGGTGGATCGTGACCTTCTGGTTGCCGTGCCTGGTGTGGTCGCCCTTGTCGCAGGTGAAGCTGACCAGCGTCCAGGTACCCCTGGTGGGATCGGCGACCGGCCCGGTGGACTGGATGTCGTAATCCTCCAGCGGCAGTCCCTGCTCGTCGTACGCGACGACCTCCTTGGAGTCCTGGATCGTGGTGCCCTTGAACGGCGTCGGCTTGGGATACCTGGTCGGCGACGTGATGTAGGCGAGCGCGGTTCCGGTACCGCCGATCGTCTTCAGCCGCACGATGATGTGCCCCGCGGGCTTGAAGACGTTGCGGAAGACGCAGTCCTGCCCCTTGTTGTACTCGAGGTGGACGCTGACCGAGGGATCGGCGGACCTGGGCGCGCGCCGCGCGTGCTCGTTGCAGTAGGCCTGATCGAACTGCCACGAGCCGTAGTCGGTGGCCGGCGGCAGCTGCTCGGTGATCGTGTAGTCGCCCGGCGGATAGTCGGCCGGCGAAGTGCCGTTCTCCGTGGCCTCCTTGGGCTGCTCGGCGGCCGTGGTGGTCGCGGTCAGGTCATGGCTGACCCGGCCGCGGACCTCGAAACTGAACGGCCCGCCGGGGCGTCCTCCGGTCACCTTCCATACCACCAGCGTCGGAGCCAGCGGCGGCGAGTCGGTGTAAACGCAGGTGACGTGGTCGTTTCCGGACAGATGGATCGCCACGCTCGCTTTGGCCTCGTCGATCGTCCAGGTCGACGCCGTCACCGCGGTGCCCGCCCGGCGGCAGGTGATGCTGTCTAGCTTCCAGCCGTCGGGTACTTCCTCCCTGACGTTGTACGCGCTGTTGATCGCGGTGCTGTTCGCCCTGATGAAGCCCGCGGAAGCCGCGCTTCCGTTGCTCACGGTGAGGCCGAAGGTGCCGCTCGGGTCGTAGCTCAGGTTGGAGTCGAACGTGAAGCCCTGGGTGATACCGCTGTTGCCCGCGATCTTCTTCGTGATCGTCACCTCGGCGGGCGTGGGCGCCGGTGATACGTAGTACGCGTAGCAGAACATGTTCCGGTACCCGGACGGATAGGCGACATACTCGACGTTGTCGGCGTTGTTGTTGTCGACAGCGCAGCGCAGCGACGCGAACCCGTACTTGTCGCCGTACCTGTTCTCCAGTTGCGGGTGGTCCACGGTGCCGCCCTGTACCCACAGCGCGTTTCTCCTGGCCAGGTCGAGTTGCTGGCCGGTCAGCTTGTAGATCAGCGCGCCGTCCAGCGTCTTGCCCGAATCGGTGCCGTCGGGGTTGAGCACCGGGACGTTCGTCGTGGTGTCACCGGTAACGACCAGCGGAGAGCCGGTGACGTGAGAGAGCTGGCCGGACTTGGTGTAGCCGCTGCCCATCTCGAACTGCCAGCCGTTCAGCGGCGTGCAGTTAGAGTCGTTCGGCTCTTCGACCGAAGTGCCGACGGCTTGGGAGGACGTGTAAACCGAGTCCTTGCCCAGGTCCTGCAGCCCTTCCATGATGTTGTTGCGCGCCCGGTTGGCCATCACGTCGTTGTAGGCCGGGCAGTCCCTTGCCGCGAACGTGATCGTGTACCCCGGCTGCGGCGCTGAGTACGAATAGGCCCGCGGCACGTTCTCCGCGTGCGCGGGCGCCGCCGTTCCCATGAACGTTCCCGCGATCATGGCCAGCGCCGCGCCGCACCGCGCGGCCCTCCGCTTTGCCCCCAGCATCACAGTTGGTGCCCCCGCTCTTTCGGCCGCTGACGAAGGCACAAGAGTGGCACAGATAACATGCGCCATCACGTACCGTAGTCATCCGAGTGCCATGTGGCGGTCCACGAGACGCTCGCGGCGGCGTGGTGTCTGCCGCCACCAGCCTGTTCACCGCGGCCAAGAACAGCTGCCCGTAACGCCAGCCCAACGGCGCCGTCGAGCAGCAGCGCGAGGCCGGCCACTACCAGGCAAGCCATCATGATCGCCCGGCCGTTCGCCCGCAGCCAGCCGTTGATCGCGGTGAGCTTGCGGGTCGTCCACTGTGGCGCCGCGAGGTAACCGAGCAGCGGCAGCCACACGATCAGCAACGAGATCACGGTGATCAGCAGCAGCGCCACGATGGTGGCGCCCACGCTTGCCTGAGCCGTGGCGATCGCCTGGACCGCGCCGAGGAAGGTCAGTGACGGCGCGAACAACAGCAGGCCGGCCACGAACCCGGTGACCGGCCTCGGCTGCGCGATCAGCCGCGACACCAGCCCTTGCTGAGGTCTGGCGGGGTCCGGCGGCGGAGCCTTGCGTCGGCACACGAACGCCGCCGCGGCCAGTGCCAGCACGCCTAGTCCCAGCCGCAACCCGTAGCGCGGCGCGTGCCGGTGCGGCAGCTGCAGGCCGATGGAACGGATCACCACCAGCGCCACGACAGCCGTCACCGCCGTCATGATCACGGCACCGATCAGGTAAAACGTGGCGGTAGCGCGTGCGTTGGACGAGCCGAGGAACACGGCGAGGACGATCAGCGCCGTGGGCGAGATCGCGGCGAGCAGCGCGAAACCGGCGGCCTGGAGCAGCATCGGTCAGGTCCCCGCGCGCGGTCGCGGCGCCGCCGGGACAGCCTGCCTCGTACCGATCAGCCCGCGACGGTGGCTGCGCGCCGCCCAGATACCCAGCGCGAGCAGCGCGATCGACAGCAGCGGCAGCGTGATGGCGAGCGCGGTATGCCAGCGCCCGCGCTTTTCCCCGCGCAACTGCCGGACTTCTTCGCGCAGCCGCGCGAGCCCGGACCGATCCGCGTCAGTCCCGCCTCCTTGCTGTGCCACTGTTCTCCCCGTCGTTCACGCGCAGCATTCCCGCAGGTTACGAACGGTACTCACCCGCGAAGGGTGAAATTCGGCGGCGGAGGGGTAACCCGGCGGCGTTGGTGGCATCCCGTTACCGAAGGCTTGCGTCAGTGGACGACCAGTGGACGAAGGGGGGCGGGGACATGGCAACACGAACCCGCGTAAACGTCGAGGACGAGATCAGGGACGCGCTCGCCGCGCTTGCCGTCGGCAGCGCCGAGGTGCTGGAGAACGCGGTGGAGCTGCGTGGGCTGCTCCGCGATGACAGCGGGCTTGACCCGCGCAGTTTCGCGCTGGTCAAGATCGCGGCGCTGGTCGCCGTCGACGCGCCGCCCGCGTCCTACCTCTGGCAGGTGCAGGTCGCGCTGGAGGCGGGCGCGACGCCGCGCGACATCGTCGGCGTGCTCGCCGCGGTCGCGCCGCAGGTGGGCCTGCCGAAGGTCATCGCGGCCGCGCCGGAGATCATGCTCGCGCTCGAGCTCGAGCTGCCTGGCGAGGTGTCCTGATGTTCGGGCCGGTCTTCGTGCGTCGCCGCCCGCTGCTGCGCGCCGCCGTGGTCGGGGGAGGAGCCTACGCGGCGGGCCGGGCGTCCGCCAGGAACAGGGCGGCGCGGGAGCAGCAGGAAGCCAGCCAGGACCAGCGCATCGCCTCGCTGGAGGAGTCCGTGCCCGCCCCCGCCCCCGCCGCTGCCGCCGAGCAGTCCACGTTCGAGCAGCTCAGCCGGTTGACCGTGATGCATGACAAGGGTCAGCTGACCGATGCCGAGTTCACCGCGGCCAAGCAGAAGCTGCTCGGCATCTGACGCATCGGGTGCCCGGCCCGGGGATACTAACTACATGGGTGCCCGGCTGCGCGAGAGGCAAGAAAGCGCCGGAGCATAGGCCTTTCGCGGCCTGGTGACCGCGGCGGAATTCCTCGATGTTCATTAAGAAACAGTGAGCAATAATGGCCGCCACGGAGACTTAAACGATCTTGACCGCGCTGTGATCCGGTAACTAGTTTTATGGATACCAAACTATTTTCCGGCCACCTGAGACGAGCCTGGGCCGGTGATCGCCACCGTCGAGGGGCTCGTCGGCGAACTCCGCACGGTCGGTGTTCCCGTGCCGGTGTCGGAGCAGGAAGACGCGCTGAACGCGTTGCTGCACGTCGATCTCGGCGAACGCGCGCAGGTCAAGGCCGCGCTCGGCGCCGCTCTGGTCAAGGACGCGGCACACGAGAGCGCCTTCTCCGCGATCTTCGACCTGTACTTCGCGCCGCACGGGCGCGTGGACGCGGATGTGCTGGACACGGTGGACGAGGACGGGCTGCGAGACCTGCTGCTGGCGGCACTCGAGGCGAATCAGCCGACGCTGCTGCGCGCGCTCGTACTGCCCCGAGATCAGTCCCTTTCCTCCTCGTGCCTGCCATCGACGAAGAGGTTAAGCACCCAGCTCACCAGGCCGACGATGATGGCGCCCCACAATCCCGCCCAGAACCCGTTCACGTGGAACGGCAGGTTCAGCTTCCCGGCGACAACGCTGGTCAGCCACAGCAACAGGCCGTTCACGACCAAGGCGATGAGCCCCAGCGTCAAGACATAGAACGCACAGCCGAACACCTTGATGAATGGTTTCAAAACTGCGTTTATGACACCGAATATGAGCGCGACGACGATCAGCGTGCCTGCCTTCTTCCACACGCTTTCCGGGCCGAGCGTGATTCCGGAAACGATCCAGGTGGCCACGCCGAGCGCGGCGGCCGAGACCAGCAGCCGGATCAGAAGGTATCTCATGACCGTGCATCATATGTAGCAGCGGCAGCACCCAACGTCACCGCCCCGCGGTTCGCGGTTCGCGGTTCGCAGTTCGCGGCTCGCGGTTCGCGGTGGCGATCAGCGCGGTAATTATGTCCAGCGCGGTAATTAACGTTGCTGTGAGCAGCCATTTCTACCGTGTAAAGCAGATCCTCCGCGCTAATGGGAGGGTCGCCGCCTCGCGGGCAGCCCAAAATCCCGGCGGCCTGTCTGCGCGCGATTCGCCCCGCTTTGTCCGCGTCGACGCGGGGTGCCGGGATCATCGTGCGCGTGGCGTTCCGGAATCCCGGAACGCCACGCGCACGATACCCCGAGTCTCGACAACGGTGACCGTTTTGGGCACCCTGTCCGCGCCGTGCGCCGTGCGCCGTGCGCCGTGCGGCGTGCGGCGCGACCGCGGCCCGCCGCGCCGTACGGCCCGCCGCGCCGTACGGCGCCAAGCCGGCCCGTGCCGAGTAAACGGGTCAGGCGTCGGTGCCGGGCGGGAAGCCTCCGGTGGCGATGGGGCTCCAGCGATCGATGGTGACGCGGATCAGGGACTTGTCCTGGCGCACCATGGCGGCGCGGTATTCATCCCAGTCCGGATGCTCGCCGGCGATGCACCGGTAGTACTCGACCAGGCCGTCGAGCGCGTCGGGCATGTCGAGAACCTCCGCGCTGCCGTCGACATGCACATATGGCCCGTTCCAGTCAACGGACAGGATGCAGAACGACACCCGAGGATCGCGGCGCGCGTTGCGGGTCTTGGCCCGGGCGGGATACGTGGAGACCACGATCCGGCCGTCGCCGTCGACCCCGCAGCTCACCGGCGAGGACTGGGGGCGGCCATCCGATCTCGTGGTGATGAGGATTCCGCGGTGGCGAGGCCGGATGAATTCCAGCAGCTCGGGAAGCGCGACGCGGTCGGCTGTGGCGATGCGGGGCATGCCAGCATCCTACGTGCGGCTCAGCCGCCGGCCCGGTGCGCTCCCGCGGCGCCGCCCCCATGATCCGCTCCCGCGGTGCCGCTCCCGCGATCCGCTCCCGCGGTGCCGCTCCCGCGATCCGCCTCCTTCGCGGCGACGGGAATCCAGCTGCCGACCCGGCGTGCCGCCGCGAGGCTGGCCCACGCGGTCAGCTCGATTAGTGCGGAGTCATCGGGCTGACTGGCGCGGAACGCACGGATGACGGAACGGTCCACCTGATAGGAGGCGAGCGCGGTGAGCAGCGCGAGCCGGCCAGCGGGCTGGTCCGCGGCCGGCAGACCGGACACGGCGCCGTCGGCCCACGCGCGGCTCGGGCCGCGCGCCTCGCCGTGCCAGTTCTCCAGCTCGGCCATGACCAGATCGCGGACCGATGACGGCACGGACCCGGCGCCGGCGGCCTCGATGGCGGCGCAGCCGCGGGCGAAGGCGTCCTCGGTCAGCGGGTCCCCGGCCGCCCAGGAGATATCGGGCGGGACCGCCGCCGATGGCAGCAGGTCCAGCGACCTGCCTGGCTGGTGCGAACGCGCGGCCGCCGGCCGCATCCGGCGGTCGAGGATCCACATCACCGGGCCCAGCACCATCTTGAACTTGGGGGCACCCGGCGGAACCGGCTCCTCGGTGAGGAAGACGTTTACCATGCGGTTGTAGTAGTGGAAGATGACGACGGTCCCGATCAGCTCCGGCGCTTCCGCGGCGGGGCATGCCGGTTCATGCAGCAGGGCGCCTTCCTCGGTCCGGCAATCTCGCGTCCACGACATGACCTCGCGCTGCCGGGAGTCGTCCATCGAATCCGAGAGTCCGGCGAGCATGGTGCTGTGCACGGTGGTGCACCAGGGACACGTATTGCCGGTCGAGACGGTCGTGGCGACGGCCTCCTTGGCGCCCCTCGCGACCTGATGGGTGACGAGAAGGGTCTCGCGCAGCATCACCCAGCTCGCGGCCAGAACCTGCGGTGCGGGTGAAGCCAGCGCGATCGACGGCGCCAGGATGCCGAACTCCTGCTCGACCTGTTCGTAGACGCTGCCGACCAGGCCCTGTGCCGCCCCGCGGCGAACCGGTGACACGTACCGGACCTGAGTCAGCCCCAGCAGCCCGAGCACCGTCGTGAGCTGTTTGCTGGTCATCAGCCACTCCCTCGAACGACGGGCACATATAAATCGTAGGCTTCTCCCGAAGCGGGCGCTTCTCCCCAGATGCCGAATATGCGTAGACAATGAGGCATGCGGCGCTACAACCGGGCAGTCCTGTGCTTCCTCGCCTGCTGTGCCCTGGCCCTTCCCGCCGTGCTCAGCCTCGGCGGCTGCTCATCGGCCAAGGCCCCCGTCGCCTGCGCCGGACAATGCGCGCCGCCGTACGAACTGCAGGTGGGCTTCCACCCCGGGACCGCGAAGGCCGCTGCCCAGAAGCTGCTAACCAGGTGTGCAGATCATAACTCCGTGGTGATCAGGGTCGGGATGCTGCGCGATGCCGGCGGAGGTGCGGTCCAGGCGATGATCTACACCAAGGCATTCGGCGATACGTCACGGACATCGGGGCTGCTCAGCTGTCTGCGCGGCTCCGGCTTGGTGGTCACGGCGGCCTGGCCTGACTGAGCTCGGACTAGAGGCTGTACGGAAATAACTAGAGGCTGTAGTCTCGCTAGCGTGGCAGGGCGGAGCGGCCTGAACCGCGAGCTGATCGCGGAGACTGCTGAAGCACTCGTCGATCGCGAGGGCTGGCAGCAGCTCTCCATGACCGCCCTGGCCAGGAAGCTGGGCGTGCGCGGCCCGTCGCTCTATAACCATGTCGACAGCCTGGATGCGCTCCTCGCTGACGTGCAGGCACGCGCGCTCGCCGAACTCTCCGGCAGGCTGCAGCGAGCGGCGATGGGCAGGTCCGGTGCTCAGGCCCTGCGCGCGCTCGCGGCGGTGCTGCGCGCGTTCGCCGCCGAGCATCCGGGACGTTACGACCTGGCGATGAGCGAGGCGATCGACCGTGTGCGGATGGCGGCCGCCGGTGAGCCCGCGCAGGCAGCGCTGACCGCGGTGATCGAGTCGTTCGATATCGCGGAGCCGGCGATGGATCTGCTGCAGAGCTGCCTTGCGCCGCTGCACGGCGTCATCGCACTCGACCGCAGCCGTCTGTTCGCTGGCCTGACCGACACGTCCGTGGTGTACGAGCGCGCCGTGGACCTCGTGATCCTCATGCTGGAGAACCGCAACACGGAAAAGGGGACTGCCACGTGAAGGTCTACGATCGCCTGTTCATCGGCGGCCAATGGGTCAGCCCGGCCAGCGACGCCCGGCTGAACGTAATCTCGCCGGCCACCGAAGAGCCCGTGGGCAGCGTGCCGGAGGCGGTCAACGCCGATATCGACGGCGCCGTGACAGCGGCCCGTAAAGCGTTCGACCACGGGCCATGGCCGCGGACCGATGCCGCCGAACGCGCGGCGGTGCTCGAGCGACTGTCCGAGGCGATCACCGCCAGGGCCGAGGAGTTCGCCCAGACGATAAGCACGGAGATGGGTTCGCCCATCGGATTCTCCCGTCTCGGCCAGCTGCTCGCCGAGGTGATCGCGGATATCGGCCTGCCGCCCGGCGTGGTCAGCATCGTGCCGGCGGACCGCGAGGTGGGCGAATACCTGGTCACCCATCCCGGCGTGGACAAGGTCAGCTTCACCGGCAGCACGGCCGCGGGCCGCCGGATCGCCAGCCTGTGCGGCGAACGGCTGCGCCGGGTAACCCTCGAACTGGGCGGGAAGTCGGCGGCGGTGCTGCTGCCCGACGTCGACCTGGACACGGCGATACCCGCGGTGGTCGGCGCCGGGCTGATGAACAACGGTGAGGCCTGCGTCGCGCAGACCCGCATCCTCGCGCCGGATGACAGGTACGACGAGGTCGCCGAGGCGCTGGCCGCTGCGGTCGCCGAGACGAAGGTCGGCGACCCGCTGGACGAGAATACCGAGGTGGGCCCCCTGGTGAGCGCCGCGCAGCGGGAACGCGTCGAGGGATACCTGGCCGCCGGCACCGCCGAGGGCGCGAAGGTGGCCGTGGGTGGCGGCCGCCCGGACGGCTTTGGCCGCGGCTGGTACGTCGAGCCGACTGTATTCGTCGACGTCGACAACGGGATGCGGATCGCCCAGGAGGAGATCTTCGGGCCGGTGCTGTCCCTGATCCGGTACCGCGATGTCGACGAGGCGGTGGCCATCGCGAACGACTCCCGGTACGGCCTGTCCGGCTCGGTCTGGACCGAGGACAACGACGCCGGGCTGGAGGTCGCCCGCCGGATCCGCACCGGAACCTACAACGTCAACACGTTCATGCTGGAGAACTGCGCGCCCTTCGGCGGGTACAAGGACTCGGGGCTCGGCCGCGAGCTAGGCCCTGAGGGCCTGGCCGCGTACGTGGAGTACCAGTCCGTGAACATGCCCTACGGCTGGACTCCGTGATGAGCGCGGCTACCGATCCCACCACCTGAGCACGCGCATCGCCCGCAGCGTCACCCAGCGGGAGGGGTTGCCCGGTCCGTCGTTCACCTCGAACCAGACCCGGCCGGGCAGGCTCCAGTCCAGGGGCCAGGTGCCGTCCGCCAGGCGCCGGGAACGGACCTGGTCGATCGCTTCGCCGAGCCTAGGGTCGGCCGCGGCGCCATCCGGCCCGGCGGCCGAGCGGAAGTAGTCCAGTGCTCTGAGGATGTCGTAGCGCCACCGGTTGGGATGCAGGAATGACAAGAACTGCTCGTCAGCGGGCTTGCCGGTAGTGAGACGGCGGAACAGGCCGCGCTCTAGGAGAAACTCCTCGCCCGACGCGCGCGCCTGCCGGGATTCGGCCGTGCCCCCGGTCGTTCGCTCGTATTCCAGCAGGCCCTCCAGCACGTTGATGGTGCTGGCGAACGAAGAACGCACCGAGCCGTTGGCCCGCTCGCAATTCCAGCCGCCGTCGTCAAGGCGCTCACCGACGAGCCTGGTGACAATGGCCGAGACATCTACTCCGAAATAGGAACCGTCGGCGACGGTCCGGCCGTTGATGCACTCCTCGACCTCGCCCTCCCAGAAGGGCTGCCCGGCATGTTCCCATCGTGAGCTGGCGCCGATCAGCTCCACGGCACGTTTCGCCCGGTCCGAAGCTGGATCGAGACCGAACTCCCGTAGCTGCGACAAGGAAAAGGTGGTGGCCGTCCACGGTTGTCCGACTTCCTGCCACTCACGAAACTCCAAGCCTCGCGGCAGGAAAGCGCCGCCCGCCCACTGCCCGTCCTCGTCCTCGCAGGAGAGCAGCCTGGCTCCCCAGCCCTCGGTCTCCACCTCGGCCCGCTCCGCCTGCCACCGCGACCGCGGAGCGTCGAGCAGGTCGCGCATCACCTGCCAGCGGATGGACGGATCGGAGTCGAGCAGCCATTCGATCACCGCGTCGTCAGTGGTCATGCCGCTCACGGTAACGCTGGTTCCGGACGTTCTGCTTCCGGAATGCCCGGAGCGAGCCGCCGTTCGGCCGCAGCTGACGTCCGTAGAGCGCAAAACAACGTGGAATTTCGTTTCAACGCGGTAGAAAACCATGCTCACAGCAACGTTTTCTACCGCGTTGGACATAATTACCGCGCTAATCCGCGGTCCGGTGGCAGGCGGGCTCCGGGGCGGCGGGCTCCGGGGCGGCGGGCTCTGCTGGCAGGCGGGCTCCGGGGTAAGGCTGCGCGTCAGGAACCCGTCAGGAACCCGTCAGGTTCGCGCGGATCCGGACCGTTGTGCCGGTCTGTGCGGTGTGCACCTCGACGTCGTCGCACACCTGATTGACCAGCCACAGCCCGTACCCGCTGAGCGCGCCGGGGCGCGGTGTGCGCTTCCCGGCGAGCGGATCGCGAATGTGGCCCGCATCCTTGATCTGGCAGACGATCTCGCGGTCGTCATGCCACACCTCTAGCGTGCCTGCCGAATGAGTGTGCCGGACGGTGTTCGCGGCGAGCTCGTTGACCGCGATCTCCAGGTCGACGGCACGGCTCTCGCTCAGCCCCGCCTCTTGCGCGGCTTGGCGGACCAGCGCACGGACGGCGGATAGCTCTGTGGTGAACCTCATGGACATGGTCTGTGTGCAGAGGGAGCTTGCCAAGGGCATGAATCTCGGTTACCCGCAGGGCGCGGCCGGAAACACAGGCCGCCGCCGGCGGTTAGCCGGCGGCGGCCCAGGCGGTCAGGACTTGCTGTAGTACCAGACGTCCGGGTTGAGGCCGCCGCTGAACGGGTTCAGCGGCGTGAAGCCCTGCAGGCTGGACGGGATCGCGGTGAAGAACCCGCCAAGCGGCAGCCAGAGCTGGGGCAGTTGCGCCGTGGCGAAGTTCTCATAGCTGGTGAACGCCTGCGAGCCCGAGCCGTACTCGGTCTGGTTGATGAGCTGATCCATTTGCGGGCTGGAGTAACCACCGTAGTTATTAGGTCCGCCGGTGTTGAAGTTTCCCGAGCCCACCGGGTCCAGGCCGTAGGGAATGTATCCCTGGTCGTAGAGTTGCCAGCTGCAGGTGGAGGTGGGGTGGCTGCTCGCGCTGCAGGCGCCGACGGTGGCCACGAGCGTGTTGAACGGCTCGGACTTGAGCGTGAGCTTCATTCCGGCCTGCGCCCACCAGGTCGCGATCGCGGCCTGCTGCTCATCGAATTCGGGATCGCCCGAGCTGTAGTCCAGCGTGAACGCCAGCCTCGCGCCGGACGCGATGCCGGCCCCGCAGTCGGACCCGCCGGTACCCGGGCTCGCGCAGGTGGTGACGCCGTTCGGGTGCACAGCCCAGCCGTGCGACTTGAGCAGGCCGATCGCGGTGGACGGCGAATAGGGGTACATGCCCTTGCCCTGCTCGGCCGAGGAGTCCAGGTTCGGGTACGCCAGCGTCGGCACCGGCCCGTTGCCCGGATCGCCGAAGCCGGCGTCGGTCTCCTGCACCAGTTCCGGCCGGTTGATCAGGTCCTCCATCGCCTGCCGGATGTACAGCTGGGAGAAGATCGCGGCAACGCCGTTCGGCGCGTAGAAGTTCAGGCTGATGGCCGCGAAGCCGGGGATCACCTGCTTGACGATCCGGAAGCCCTCGGCTTCAAGCTCAGGGAACTGCTTCACGTCATCGGCCGGCACCTGGCCGGTGATGTCCCCGCCTGCCCGCAGCGCTGTGTACGCGGAGTCCTCGGTGGTGTACCCGGCGTTGATGATCTTGGACAGGTACGGCTTGTCCGGGCCGGAGTAACTCGTGTTCGGCACGTAGGTGTAGTTGCCGCTGGTAGTGAACTGGGACAGCTTCCATGGCCCGTCCACCACCTGCCACAGCGGGTTGCTGGCGAACGTGCTCATCTGGCTGCCCTGCTTCTGCAGGAAACTCACCACTGCCGCCGCGCCCTTGGCGGTCTCGTCATAGTTGCCGGTGGCACCGGTCACCGATTCCTTGTCCCAGGCGTGCTGCGGCAGCAGCGGAACCTGGTTCAGCACGTCGTCGGTGTAGAAGTCCGGGTTGTAGGACCGGGTCAGGTTGATCACGAATGTGCTGCTGCTCGGCGTCGTCACGCTCTTGACGTCGACAGGGAACAGGCCGGGCAGATAGCCAATCCAGTTCTGCCCCATGGACTTGAGCAGGTTGTAGGTGAACAAGAAGTCCCGGCTGGTCATCGGCTTCCCGTCCGACCACTTCCACGGCTTGAGCACGACCGTGATCGACTGGTCGTTGTTGCTCCAGGTCATGGAGCTGTACAGGCTCTCCTTGGGGTTGACCGACGACTGGCTGCCGTAGCCCGTGTCCACCAGATAGGGCCACATCTGCAGCTGCAGGTTTTCGTTGTAGCCGTCGGTGTTGGTGGCGGGCATCAGCGGGAAGATGAAGTTCGGCGTGGCTGGCCACTGGATGGTAATCGTGCCGCCGTGCGTGGGGGCCGCGGTGGATTCGGCGTTAGCCCCGCCGCCTCCGCTGCTGGTGCTACTTGTGCAGGCCGCTGCTCCCAGGGCCAAGGTCAAGCCGGCCGCTGCCCCAGCGACCAGACGTATCACGCGCATGCCTCGCCTCTTCGGTTGTCCTGATCCCCCCTGCTTGCGCGCGTAGCGCACCGCGTCGCCGCGTACATTATCCCGGATCGTGAATAGAAGGCGGAGTTCGCTGGCGTAATTGTTACGGCGCACAGGCCAGATAGGTAAACCGGTAACGGTGGCATCTCAACGGCTCGCGGCGGGGGAGGCGGCGGTCACCGCGCTGGTACTGCGCGCTTCCGCCTCCGCCTCGCGAACCAGGCGGAGCGCGATCTTGCCGATCGCCGCCTCGATCAGCGCGGTCTGCTCGGCGCTGATCTCATGCGCCTTGAGCCACCCCCGCAGCTCGCCCATCAGCCACGACTTCCACGCCGCGGACAGTTTTTCCGCCTCTGTCCGCCCCGCGCCGGTGAGGCTGAGCGAGCCGTCGTCGGAACGGCTCAGGTATCCGGCGCCGGCCAGTTCGCGATAGAACGGCGTCAGCACTCCCGTGGGCACGCCGACCCTCGCCTCGACATCCGCCTCCCGCAACGGGGTGCCGAACGCCAGCTCATGCAGATAGGGACCCATGACCCCCCAGGCGTAAGCCGTGTCCAGCTCCGACCCGGAATGGGCAAGGATCCCGGCTAGGGATGCCCGGTTATCCCGGCGCACGATCTGGCCGACGACGTTGCTGAGCTGCCGCTCGTTGTCGCTGTCCTCCGCCACCGCGAACCCGTCGCCCACGCCGCGCACCGCCGCCACGCCGCGCATGGCGACTTGGGGTACGAACAGCGCGAGCACGAACGCCACCACCGCGACCGGCACGGCGAACAGGAACACGTGCTGCAGGGACTGCGCGTACGCCGCCACGATCGGTGCCCTGGCGTGCGCGGGGAGCTTGGCGACGAGTTCGGGCCTGCTCACCGTCGACGGCGCCACGCGCGCGCTGGCCAGCGCGCCGGGCAGCCGCGAGCGCAGCTGGTTCGCGTAGATGCTCCCCATGATCGACGCCCCGAACGAGCCGCCGAGCGTGCGGAAGAAGGTCACGCCTGAGGTGGCGGTGCCGAGGTCGGAGTAGGAGACGGTGTTCTGCACGACGAGGGTCAGGATCTGCATGATCAGCCCGATGCCGGCGCCGAGCACCAGCATGAACGCGGCCTCTGTCCAGAAGTTGGTGTGCGCGCCCATCAAGGACATCAGGTAAAGCCCGGCGGCCGTCACCGCCGACCCGATGATCGGAAACAAGCGGTACCGGCCGGTCTTGCTCACGATCACCCCGCTGGTGAGCGCGGTCACCAGCAGGCCCAGGACCATCGGCAGCATGCGCAGGCCGGACAGCGTGGCCGAGACGCCGTTCACGTACTGCAGGAAGGTCGGCAGGAACGTGATAGAGCCGATCATCGCGAAACCGACGATAAAGCTCAGCACAGAACAAACGCTGAATACGCGGCTCCGGAATAGCCGCATCGGCAGGATTGGTTCGGCCGCGCGCAGCTCGACGACCACGAAGATCACCAGCGCCGCGACCGAGGCGACGAACAGCCCGATGATCGTCGCCGATCCCCAGGCATACTGCGTGCCGCCCCAGGACGTGGCCAGGGTCAGGCCGGTCGCGCCGAGCGCCACGAACAGGCAGCCCAGATAGTCGATCTTCGGCTTGCCGCCGCTGCGAATCGAGGGAATGGTCCGCGCGGCGAGCGCGATGACAATCACCGCGATCGGCACGTTGATGTAGAACACCCAGCGCCAGGTCAGGTCGTCGGTGAAGATCCCGCCGAGCAACGGCCCGATCACCGTGGTGACGCCGAAGACCGCGCCAAGCGCTCCCTGGTACTGGCCGCGCAGCCGCAGCGGGATGACGTCGCCGATCAGCGCGGTCGAGGTCACCGTCAGGGCGCCGCCGCCCAGTCCCTGAACCGCGCGGAACGCGATGAGCAGCACCATGTCGTTGGCGAGGCCGCAGAAGAACGAGCCGACGATGAACACCACGACGCCGGCCTGGAACACCCGCTTGCGCCCGAACAGGTCGCCGAACTTGCCCGCCAGCACCGTGGACACCGTCTCGGCGAGCATGTAGGCCGTGACAACCCAGCTCACGTGCCCGGCGCCGCCCAGGTCCCCGACGATCGTCGGCAGCGCGGTGGAGACGATCGTCTGGTCCAGCGCGGACAACAGCATGCCCAGGAGCACGGTGACGAACACGAGGTTCATCTGGACCCGGGAAAGCTCAGGACCACCCGCCCCGGCTGGCGCTTGTGCCGGCTCCGCGGCCACTTGGCTCATGCGGCCCAATATATTGCTCTGTCAGCGCGACGTCACTGCATGAACAGGAGTATGTCGGCGAGGCGGTCGTAATCGTCAGGGGTGTTGTACGGAGCGGCGGCGATGCGCACGTAGGCGGCGTCGTCGAAAAAGACCGGCGCGACCTCGACCCGCTGGCGCGACAGTGCCTCATAGAACGCGCCGACCTGGTCCGGACCGGCAAGGAACCGGTCCGGAAGCGGCACCAGCCGCATCGTCGGTGCCGGTGTGGCTGGAAGCCGCACAAGCGGCACGCCGATCGCGTCGGTCACCTGCTTCTGGCCGTCGGTCACCAGACGGGTGAGCCGGGCAACGGTGTCCCAGCCGCCCAGTGCTTCCCAGTAGTCCAGGCCGTCCGGCGCCGCCAGCCAGCCGGCGTAGTCCCACGTGCCCGGGTAGTCGAACGACGCGGCGTACCCGTCCTCGATCTGCCAGCTGAGTACGGTCGGCGTCACGGCGGCACCCGGCCGGCTCCACAAGATCGCGCTGCCGCGAGGGGTGTACGCCCACTTGTGCAGGTTGCCGATCCAGTGATCGGCCCCGGACGCCGCGATGTCGTCGCACAACAGGCCCGGCGCGTGCGCCGCGTCGACCAGCACCGACCTGCCCGGACCCGCGACAGCCGCGGCCACCGCGGTGACCGGGATGACGGTGGCGGTCGGTGAGGTGATCCTGTCGATCACGACCAGCCGGGTTCGGGGTGAGCAGGCAGCCGCGTAGGCCGCCACGATCGCGTCGTCATCGGCACCGACAGGAAAGGCCGCCGTGACGACCTGCGCCCCGGCCCGTGCGGCGTGGTGGCGGAGCGCCTTGCCGACCGCGCCATAGCCGTGCGTGCTGATGACCAGTTCGTCGCCGGGATGCAGTTCCATCGAGCCGAGCACCGCCGACACGCCCTCGGACACGTTGCGTACCCACGCCGCGCGGGACGGGTCGATGCCGAGGAAAGCGGCCGCGCGTTCCCGTGCGGCCGCGATCAGCGGCGGCAGTTCAACGCGGTTGAATCGGTGCGGATTGCGTTCGGCATGGTCCCGCCAGGCCGTCGCCGCCCGCCGCACGGCGACCGGCGCGACACCGAACGCGCCGTGGTTGAGATGGACGATGTCAGGATCGAGTCCGAAGGACTCCAGCATGGCCGCATCCACGGAGACGATTCTGCCATCGATGCGGCCAACCGGCCGTGAATCGGTGGATCAACGGCCCACTGCCGTGCGGCCCGCTGGCGAAGCATCGACGAAGCGTTGGCGCCAGAACCCCCTCGAGGCGCGCTCCGTGAGTTGACGCTGCCCGGCGGAGGCTCAGGGGCGATCAATGCGGTAAAGACGTCCTGCGCGGTAAAAAACCATGCTGTGAGCAGCTATTTTCTCCGCGTTGGACACAATTACCGCGCTAATCGCGGCGGTGTCCGCCGCGCTACAGGGGTTGAACTGTGCGGGTCTGCGTCGTCCGCGGCGATCAGGGCCATCGCGGCCACGCCGGGGCCATCGCGGCCACGCCGCCGCACCGGCATCCCGCAAACCGGACAAACCGCCCGCACTTGGGC
>DASXDG010000196.1:0-15093 GCA_036490795.1 Streptosporangiaceae bacterium | reverse complement strand
TTCCGGTACCCCGGAACGCCACGCGCACGATCATGAAACCAGCCCACGAGCCAGGCACCATTCTCACAGAAGGTCACTGGCGTCGTGATGCCGTCGGGCTATGGCCGTGGCAAGTCGCCGTGACGGCCAGGCCGCGTTCACCGCGGGACTGGCGAGCTTCCTGGCTGGTCACGTGGTATGGATCATCGCCCTGCGCCAGCGTCCCGGCGGCGGGTGCCTGCGCGCCCGGCCCATCATGGCCGTACCGCACCTTGCCGCGTTCGGCACACTGAAAGCCTGGTGATGGCTAGCTACGCCAGCGCCCAGGCATTGCTCGCTGGATAGCACGCTCACACCGCCCCGCACGGCCAGCCCTCACCACGATCGGGTGCCGATCGGGCGTCCTGGTGGGACACTGACGACTATGAGTGCAGGTGCGGTGCCTTCTGTGGTGCTTGGTTCGGTGACGCCCCGCATGGTAGTCAGCGATGTCGCGGCAGCGGCGGCCTTCTTGCACGCGGTGTTCGGCGGGACGGGCGAGGTACACGAGAACAGGCCAGCGGAGATCCTCATCGGCGACTCGGTGGTCATGGTGTCCGCGGCAGGGCAGCGGGAGCCGTTCCCGGCGTTCCTGTACGTGTACGTCGATGACGCCGACCGCGCCTATGACCGGGCACTGGCGGCGGGCGCGTCATCGCTTGAAGAGCCATTCGATACCCCGTACGGAGACCGGCGGGCGATGGTGCGTGACCCATGGGGCAACGTGTTCCAGATCGCGCACCGGGCCAGCGCCGGCCCGCCGTGAGGCGGAGCACGCCCGCAACCCGGACCCGCGTGGCTGCTGACGGCCGACAAGAACCCGGCTGACGAAGGGCACAAGCTACCGGCTGTTTGATCGTGTGCCGCAGCCCGCTGCCGCTGTGATAGATGCCTATGCCGACGCGGGGTCAGCTCAGCTTCCAGGCCGTGCCGTTCCAGTGCTCGATCAGGGTCTTGCCGGTAGCGGTAGTGCCGACCGCCCACGCGTTGCTCTCTGAGGTCGCTGCCACAGCCGACAGGCTGGTGCTGACGCTCTGGATCGCGCTTGGCACCTGCTTCCACGCGGTACCGTTCCACTTCAAGATGAAGGGCCAGTAGCTGCTGGGCATGCATCCGCAGCCGCTGACGCCGACCGCCCAGGCGTTATTCGTGGAGGTCGCGGCCACGCTTCTGAGCGCTGCGCCGGCCTTCCTCCCACCAGCCGGCGTGGGGCTGGGCACCCGCTTCCACGCGGTGCCGTTCCAGCGCAGGGTCAGGGAGTCGCCATTACCGCACCCGCAGCCGCCGGTGGTGCCGACTGCCCATCCGGTGGCGGCGGAGACGGTGCCCACGCCGATCAGGGTGCCCCCGGTCGAGCTGACCGGGCTGGTCTCCAGCCCGGGGGTGGGACTGGCGACGCGCTTCCATGTCTTGCCGTTCCAATGCAGGACCAAGGTGCCCGTGCCGGTGTAGCCGACCGCCCAGGCGTTGCTCGCGGAAGTCGCGGCCACGCTCGTTAGATACGTGGCGGGCGGGCTGGGGCTAGGCACCTGCTTCCACGCGGTGCCGTTCCAGTGCAGGATCAAGGCCTTGTCGTTGCCGACAGAACCGACGGCCCAGGCGTTGGCCGGTGAGGTCGCGGCCATGGCGGACAGGACGCTATGGGAGGCGAGGTCCGGGCTGGGCACCTGTTTCCAGGTGATGCCGTTCCAGTGCAGGATCAAGGCCTTGTCGTTGCCGACGGAACCGATCGCCCAGGCGCTGGCCGGTGAGGTCGCGGCGACGCTGGACAGGCCCGCGCCACCAGCGGGCGTGGGGCTGGCGACCCGCTTCCACGCGGTGCCGTTCCAATGCAGGATCAGGGTCTTCATGCTCGAGTTACTGCCGGTGGAGCCCACCGCCCAAGCGTTCGTCTTGGAGGTCGCAACCACACTGGAGAGCCCGCCGCTGATGGAGAACGTTGCAGGGGCGCGGACTGCGGTACCGGCGGCCGAGGCCGTGAACGGAGTGACTCCCCCGACCACCCCCGCAAGCAGCAGCGACGCCGCGGCCAACCGGATCGGGCGCGCTCCTAGCCTCGGCATGCGCATAGCCACCGACGTCATCGTGCCGCTACCTTCAAGCGCCGTCCCTGGCATCATGCTCCCCCATCGCGGCTTCATTGCCGCGCGTTGCCCGAATCATCGACTGCTTCAGCAATTAGAACACGGCCATATCGGAATTCTGGCTCAACAACCGTAAACGTGACGTTTCGATCCTGGGCTGTCCGCCAGCACGGGGGTTACCCTGCTCTCAAAACGTAAGCCAGCATTTCGCTGAGTATCTATCAAAGACGGCGACGACTACGGGCTCGCGAGTCTCCGGTTCGCGCGTTTCCGGTTCGCGACGCCCGTCAATCGCCGCATACGGAATAGGGTCCTGGATCAGGCTGGACGCGAGCTGGGCAGGGAGATGACGTCTTGGCGGGTGGGGGTCCTGCTCTATGGTGGACCGATGACGTCGGTCAAGCAGATCCAGGTCACCTTCGACTGCGCAGAACCTGAGCGCGTCGCCCGTTTCTGGTGCGAGGTGCTGGGGTACATCGTACCGCCGCCCCCGGAGGGGTTTGCCAGCTGGGACGATTTCGATCGCGCGCTGCCACCGGAACAGCAGGGTTCAGCGTTCGCGTGCGTCGATCCCTCAGGTGTGGGCCCGCGACTGTTCTTCCAGCGCGTCCCCGAAGGCAAGGTCGTCAAGAACCGGCTGCATCTTGACGTGCGGGTCGGTACCGGACTCGTGGGTAAGGAACGCCTGGACGCGCTTGAGGCCGAATGCGCACGGCTGGTCGCGCTCGGCGCGGTACGCGTGCGACTACTGCCTGCCGATGAGGACAACGAATCGTGCCTCGTGATGCAGGATATCGAGGGCAACGAGTTCGATCTCGACTAGGTGGCCGCGAACGCGAGTGCCCGCGCCGGCCAATCGGAGCATTCTTATGCCTAAATCCATCGCTGTGTTCGGGACCGGACCCGGCCTCGGCCAGGCTGTCGCCCGTCGCTACGCGCGGGAGGGTTACGCCGTGACGCTCGTGGGACGCCGCCAGGAACCGCTCGAGCGTCTGGCCGAGGATCTGGCCAGTGCCGGGGCGACCGCGCACGTCATCGCAGCCGACCTGTCCGACACCGATGCCACGCCCGGGCTGGCCGGGCGGATCCGCGCTGAGGCCGGCCACCTGGACGCCTTTTACTATGCACCCCCCCGGAGACCGGGTTCGTATCCGCGGCCAGCCTGACCCCGCAACGCGCCCAGGACTTCATGCCGCTGATCTTCTACACGATGCTGGCACTGGTGCAGGAGTTCCTGCCGCACATGCTCGAGCAGGGGGACGGCGCCATCTTGACCGCGCAGGGCGGCAGCACCGTGCAGGGCTTGCCCGACATGAGCGGCCCCAGTCCCGCACAAGCCGCCCAGCGCAACTACCTGCAGGCCCTGCACGCCGAGGTGGCCGGCAAAGGCGTCTACGTCGGCATGCTCTACGTCGGCGCAGCCATCACGAGCAGTGCCTTCCACACCGAGATGGAGAAGGCCAAAGCCGCGGGCGAACCGGTCTGGGACATGCCTGCCGTCGACCCCGGACAGCTCGCCGATCTGCTCTGGACTATGCACAGCACGAAGGGGCCACGGGAGACCGTCTATCCGTAGCATCGCGTCCCAAGGAAGGCATTATGAAGCTTCTCCTCACCTCCGCTGGCATCAAGAACACGAGCATCCATAACGCGCTGGTCGGCCTGCTGGATAAACCGATTGCCGAGTCCAGCGCTCTCTGCATTCCCACCGCGACGTACGGGCACCCCATGGCCGGTCCTGGCGCCGCATGGCGGTTTATCAGCGGGAGCGAACCCAGAACACCCATGTGTGAATTGGGCTGGAAATCCCTGGGAGTGCTAGAGCTTACGGCGCTGCCCAGCATCGATGAAGAGCAGTGGGTCCCGCTGGTGCAGGAGGCAGACGTCCTGCTAGTGAACGGCGGCGATGCCTTGTACTTGTGCTACTGGATGCGGCAGTCCGGAATGGCGGACCTCTTGCCGTCGCTGCGCGCGGTCTGGGTGGGTCTAAGCGCCGGGAGCCTGGTAATGACACCCAGTATCGGGGACGAGTTCGCGGGCTGGAAGCCGCCCGCTGGCGGCGACAGAACGCTGGGTCTGGTGGACTTTTCGATATTTCCGCACTTGGATCACGAGGAGATGCCAGACAATTGCCTGGCCAATGCGGAAAAATGGGCCGCCAGCATGGCGGTGCCCGCGTACGCGATTGACGACCAGACCGCCATCAAAGTGACCGACGGCACCGTCGAAGTCATCTCCGAGGGGCACTGGAAGCTGTTTACCCCCTAACGAGGCGGCCGTGTGCTCGGCAAGCCATCCGAGCAGCGGACGCAGCCGCTGGCAGGCGCGATATACCGGCTCGACGTCGCGCACGGTATCGGACTCGAATTCGCGGGCGGCGATCAGCGAGCGGTGCCTGAGCAGGCCGGCCCGCGGGTGACCGGCGGGATAGCCGCGAGGAACCCGCTTCATGACGTCACCGAGAATCTCGTGTCCGTCCGCGGCAAGGCAGGACACAAGTTGTTCCAGTGTCCGCCCGCTATCCTCCGCGGCGATCGCGGCGCGGAACAATGCGATCTGCTCAGGGCCGCCGTACCACCAGGCGGCCTGGATACGCAGGCCGTCCAAGCTGAACCGGAACCCGATCTCGACGTTGCGGGCCACCCGCACGATGGCACCCTGGTTCTGCCACCAGTAGGCGGTACTGGCGTAGCTCCAGACGGCGAAATCCTCATACCAGGAATCGGCATCCGCAAGGTCGTTCAGCAGATCGATCATCGGCCGCCGCACACACTCCTCGCGGTGCCGTCGTACCCGCTCTCGCGTCTGGCGCGACGGCTCGCCACCCAACTCCAGCAGCACCGCGTACGCCTGCTCCGGCCAGCCGCGGAAACGCGTCTCCACGTCGGCATGCTACCCAGGCATCGTTCGGTATGCGGGCTGGATCAGGGCACGGGCGGCCATAGGATGCTCAAGTTATGGGACGTCCTCGCCAGATGCCGGTAAAGGGGTCGGTCATCTCCGCCGTGACGGTGTGTCTTGTCGCGGTGCTGTCGGGCTGCTCAGCGACCTCGTCTGCCGCGGCGCCCGCACCTGCCGCTACAGGTCATCCTGCCGGAGCCTCGGTTGGCTTCACGGTCACAGGCGCCCGCCCCGTGCTGTCCAGCGGGAGCCAGGACACGCACGCGCAAACGCCGGGGGCCAGCTGCGATAGCGCGACGTTCGCCGCCGACAAGGCCCTGGGCGCCAAGGTGGCCAGCGGATTCGCTGTGGCAGGCCTTCCCGCGTCGGCCGATCTCCTGAAACACTTTCTCAAGGGAAAGGGCACGGAGGTCGATTACCGTGCGGGGTCGCCGATATCGAAGCAGGCGCTGGCGAGTGCTGCTTTCCGGGCGGTGAATAACGAGATCCAGGGAGTGATTCTCGGCCAGCTGAGGGCCGGCCGGACTCGTGTCCGGCTTGCTGCCGGGCAGTTGCCGACGGTCGCCTTCGAATCCAGATCCAGCGACCTGTACTGGGGATTTCGCGGTACCCAGGGCTTGACCGTAACCGGCGGCGGCATCCGCGAGAACGGACGGTTCGCCGGAACCATCTCCTACGTCATCCGTGACAGCTACGGATTTCCGGTCAGTGACACGCTCGGCGGCTTCGGCGCGCCCATGAGGTACCTGCAGACTGCCTGCGGGGCACCGCAGCACGCGGGCGGAGCCCACTGGTTCCCCGACACCATCACGGTAACCGTTCCGTTCAACCGGCCAACCTGAAGCAGGGTCAGGCATCGCGATCGTGCCGCACTCGGGGGATGATCGTGATCTGCGTCAGCGGAGCGGTGAGCGCGTTCGTCGCAGGCCCGATTGTCCCGGTGCGAGGTCGACGATCAGTCCCGTGCCGGCGATCCAGCCGCCGTAGCCACCGACGGTCTCGAAGGCGGCGTTCAGCAGGGTGCCAACCAGCGGCTGGCCGGAGTCGAACGGACCGATCCTCCCTGAACTGCTGTTATGCAGGACAAGCCTGCCGTGGCCGTCGTCGCCGGCCTCAAGGACGTTCTGGCCGGCCTCGACGCTCAGCTCGAGCCCTTGATGAGCTCGAAATCGCCACGCAGGGCCGCCTGGATCAGTTCTTTGTCGCCCGCGCTATCCAAGTCGTCCACGGCGCCCTGTCAATCTGCCCAGCGCATTAACGGGCCGGGACACTCGGCATTCTGGTCAGGTAGATGAACACGGCACGAGATGCCTGGACTAGCTTCGCGAGGATGGTTCCGTCGGCGGGTAGCGGCCGGAGGCCGGTTCGGGCAGAGTTGTAGCCGATGCTGAACAGGGCCGAGCCGGATAGCACACGCACGTAGACAGCCGCCTCGTCGGGGAACCCGGTACTGAGCACCGCCTGTGCCTGATCGCCGATGCCCGGCACGGGCCTGACCTCGGCGGCAAGAGCCGGGCCTACCGCGTCGGGCATAGCGCTGAACTCCTGCCGGGCCAGGCCCTTGCTCGACGCGTATTCGACGTCCAGCGACAGCAGCGTGCCGCTGGAGGTCCGCCAGGTGCACATCTGTGTCGTCGTGGTGCTGCTGGTGACCACCGCCTGTGCGCTGCCAGTGACCGCCGGAACCAGGTTCGCCACAGTCGCCGCGGGCAGGAGACTGCACGGGCTGGGCAGCCCGGCGCTACCAGCCCAGGGCCGCACCACCGCGACGACCGAACTCGCGACAAGCACGACGGCAGCGATCGCGGCCATCATCGTGATGGCCGCCCGGCGGGGCAGGGCCCAGACCGGGGAAGGCAGGGCACGCGATAGCCGTCCATGGCCTTGCTCGATGATGTCCGGCTGTTCTGCCACCCTGATGCTCCTTCAGCCCAGGCGAGCAGGCTTACCGCAATGCGTAACACACTTGCCGCGAGGAGACAACCGGACCTGGCCGGCGGCGGCAAGTGTGCATCCGCATCCGTATGCACCAGCAGCACAACCAGTCTCTATTTTCAATAAAGGCATTTTGATTTACTCTGGCCCTATCTGACTGCCTATCCTACTCTAGTATCTCTCCAGTCATCCAAACACCGCGTTCCTCCTCACTCGTGCTCACCAATTTGCTCTCTTGCGCGCACTTATAAGAGCAGTGATACTTCGTTCGAGAGGCCAGCCCAGTCTCATCCGGTGCCGGCCTAAGTCGCTCCTCGTTCCGCAGGGAGGTGATTCAGTGAAGAAGATCAACATCCGACCGACCGCCCCTGTGCGGCTCACCAGCAACGCCTCATCGATTTACAAAGCCGGCTGCCTAGGCATTGGGCCCATCGCTGTTAGCCACTAGCGAAAACACGGCTACACCCCGCGAAGCTGTTCGGGGGTTGATGAGTCGCGCTGCCCCCGGACAGTTTCCCCCCGGAACCGCACCGTTTTGCTCCAAGCTCGCCGTACCGTCACCGCCGGAGCGTTTATGGACAATGACACTGTACCGGGCACGGCTCCGAGCAGCGCCGACACGGTCCCGCTGCACCGGCTCACCTTCGTGAACGAGGGGCACGATGTGCTCATCGGCCGGCCGGAGATCGACTCGTTCGCGCTGTTCCCGCCGGACGGCGCCGAACTGGTTCGTCACTTCCAGGCCGGGGATACCATCGGGCAGGCCGCCGACTGGTACCGCACCGAGTACGGCGAGGATGCCGACATCGACGATGTCGTCGAGGTTCTGCAGAGCCTCGGCTTCGTCCGCACCCTCAATGACGCCGACGACAAGCCCGAGAGCGCGCGACCTCCGGTACGCTGGCGTCGCCTCGCAGCCGTCCTGTTCTCCCCGCCCGCCCTCATTGGCTACGCATCGCTGGCCGCGGTCGCGGTCTACCTCGAGGTGCATCAGCCGGCGCTGCGGCCGGCGTCGGGCAATTTCTTCGCCGGAAAATCACTGCTCCTGCTGGCTCTGGTGGCTTACGCCGCGGAGATCCTTGGCGTGCTGCTGCACGAGGGTTTCCACGCGCTCGCCGGGCGCCGTCTCGGTATCAACAGCAGGCTGAGCCTCGGCCGTCGGCTCACCTACCTCGTCTTCCAGACCACGATGACCGGGCTGATGGGCGTCCCGTCGCGCAAGCGAATCCTGCCGTTCTGCGCTGGGCTGCTCGCCGACGCGGTCAACTACTCGCTGATGATCGTGATCGCGGCAGTCGACATCCAGCTGCACGGCGGGCTGACAGCCATCGGACGCTTCGCGCTGCTACTGGCCTATCTCACGCTGCTGCGGATGTGCTGGCAATTCTTGATCTTCATGGAAACGGACGTCTACTACGTCTTCGCGACAATCACCCACTGCCCGAATCTGCTGCGCCTGACCCAGCAAAGGATATGGCGTCGCCTGCGGCGGACGCAGCCCGCCGGTCCTGAGCTGACCCCGACCCCGCACGAGCAGCGGATCTTGCGCTTCTACCTGCCCTTTGTCGCCGTCTGTTCCACTCTCGTGGTCGGCGCCACCGCGTTGTTCGCGATCCCGGTCATGGTGAGATTCCTGGTCCGCCTCGGGACCGGGATCCTGGACGGCGAAACATACGGGCCGAAGTTCTGGGACTCGGTGGCCGCCGCCATCCTCATCGGGATGCAGGTGTGCGTCATGCTCGTGCTCGCCGTACGGGACCGCCGGGCCGCACGTGCGGCCGGTCCCGCCACCTCGCGAACGCATCCCCCGACAGGAGCGATCCAGCATGACTGACCATCACGGACACCTGTACGTCACGGGTGCGACCCGCGCCGGCCGGCTCGCCGCTGCCGGCCGGCTGCTTGGCCCGGAGGGCCTGGCGGCCCCGCGCTTCACCTGCCATCACCTGGCGCGCGGTCCGTACACCGGACTGGGCATGTTCTTGCACTCGATCGTGCCGACGCTGTACTCCACCGACCCCGCGGCAGTCCTCGCCCACCAAGCCGAGATCGTCGCCGTGGTGCCCGAGCTAGCTGAGCTGGTGGGCTGGCCCGCGGAAACGCTGACCTCTTCGGCACTCGGCAATGAGCGGACCCGCTGGTACTCGCGGTTGCGTACCCGCCGCATCGCACACGGAGTCGTGGACCTGCTACGGGTCTACGCCGCCGACGCGGCACGCACTGTGGTCTTCGATGCGGTCCACGATGCGGACAACACCGATCGTGAGTTCCTGGCGATCGCGCTGCGCCGCCTCGATCCCGGGCAGCTCCGGCTGGTGGTGGCCGCCGGTGACGGGTCCCTCGGCGAAGAGCTCGACGCGGCGGTACGGCGCTATGCCCAGCGAGTCAATGCGCCCAGTCTGTCCCGGCCAGCCGACGTTTCGCCGGAGCTGGCGTCCGCAGGGGTGCTGGACCTGGCGCGTGCTTTCGTCGCCTCAGACGGGACGAGCGACGATCCCGCCGAGCGGGACGGCTACGCGCGGGTAGATGCCGCCACCAGGTCACGGCTGCACGACGAACGCGCCGACGAGCTCGACGGCCGCGGTGAGATCTCGCTGTCGCTTGGCGCCATCCCTTATCACCGGGTGAACGGTTCCGCTCCCGATACGGCTGGCTGGGATGCGACCATCGCGGCGGTCGGCTACTGCCTGGAGGCTGCCTTTTATGACGCGGCCGCCGTACTCTGCCAGGAACTGACCGACCGCGCCGACTTCCACCGCGCGCCAGAGCGCTACTGGGAGAGCTGGTACCTCACGGCGCACGCGCTGTCCCTGTCCCCGCGCCTGGCTGAGGTCCAGCCGATCTACTACGACCTGCTCTCCCGCTACGACGGAGCGCATCCGCATATGACCCTGAACTACGCGATCAGCCTGCTTTATACCCGGCTGTTCAGCCCGCAGGAGAAGGATCACCGTCGTGCCCTCGCCCACGCCAACACGGCCGTCGCGATCGCCAGCCTGATACCGGAGGACGAGGACCGCGCGTTCCACCTCGCGTTCATGAAGAACGGACGGGCGCTGGTGACAATGCACCTCGGCGACCTGGCGGATTCGCTGCGCGCGGTGGAGGACGGCATCGCGCGGCTGGACCGCGAGCTTGCTCAGGACCGCCACCGGCTGCACCGCTCGGTCCTGCACCACAACCGGGCGCAGCTGCTCGGCCGGATGGGACGCCCGGCTGAGGCTCTGGCCGAGTTCGGCACCGTGCTCAGTTTTGATCCGAATTATCAGGAGTACTGGTTCGACCGCGGGAATCTGCACTACGAACTCGGCCACTTCGATGCGGCGGCCGCGGACTTCGAGCAGGCGGCCCGCCTCGGTCCGCCCTTCCCCGAACTGTTCCAGAATCGCGGCGCGCTGCGGGCCGCGACCGGCGATCTGGACGGCGCCGTCGCCGACTACCGGTACGTGCTGGACATGGAGCCCGACGTCGCCAGCGCGCGCGTTTGCCTGGCGTCGCTCCTGGTGGACCTCGGCTTGTCCGAGCAGGCCGCCGATGAGGCAAGGACCGGGCTTGAGTACGCCCCCGGCGAGGCGGCGCTGGCCGCCGTCGAAGGGCTGGCCCTGCTCACACTCGGCCAGGCCGAGCCGGCCGGGCAGGCCTTCGCCCGTGCACTCGCGCTCGATCCAGGAAACCAGGTCGCGCTGGTCAACCGGGCCGTGCTGGCCTGCGAGCAGGGCCGTCCTGATGACGCGGTCGCCGACCTGATCCGCGCCCTCACCGACGACCCGGACAATCCTGACCTCGCGTTTAACCTCGGGTACGCCTATGAGGCGGCCGGACGTACCGCCGATGCGATCGCCGAGTACACCAGGGCGCTTGACCTGCCCGGCGCCGACCGCGCAGACCTGCTTTACCGGCGCGGATCGTGCCACGCCGGCCTCGGGGACAGCGAGCTGGCGCACGCGGACTACGCGGCCCACCTCACCCTCGGGCCATCTCCCTACGCCGAGGAAATCGGCGAGTTCATCAGTGTCGCCGCATCAGCCTGAACCGCAACGAAACCACCGAACCGCAGCACCGCCGAGGAGCGACATGCGCGTACTGCTCGTCAACAGCCCATGGGCCGCGATCGACCTGCCCTCCCTCGCACTCGGCATCCTGCGCCGCAAGGTGGCCGACACCTTCCCTGACGCCGAGGTCGATGTCATCAACGCCCAACTCGACTACGTGGACTGGATCACCGAGCGCTTCGACTTCGGCGTGTCGGACTACCGGTACTACTCACTCGACACCTATTTCCTCGGCTGCGGCGACTGGGTATTCTCCTCGGCGCTCTACGACGACCCGGGCTGGCGGCTTGACGAGTTCATCAAGCAGCACAGCGAGACCATGACCGAAGAAGAGATGGCGATGAACGTGCGGCTGCACGAACTCGCCCCGCAGTTCATCGGGGAACTGGCCGAGCGGATCGCCGCGTCCGGGCCGGACGTAGTCGGCTTCACCACGACGTTCCAGCAGAACACCGCGTCCCTGGCCACGGCTCGCCGGCTCAAGCAGCTCAACCCCCGGATCACGACCGTGTTCGGCGGTGCGAACTGCGACGGCGCGCAGGGTGAGGCACTGCACCGCAACTTCGGTTTCGTAGACTTCGCGGTGCGCGGCGAGGGCGAGGTTTCCTTTCCCGCGCTGCTGCGTGCCCTTGACGGCGGCGAAGACCTCCCGAACGTGCCTGGCTTGTGCTGGCGTTCCGCCTCCGGTGCCTCGATCGCGAACCCGATGAGCTCCCGCCCGCTGCCGCCCGACGCGATCCCGATGCCCGATAACGGTGACTTCTTCGAGCACCTCGAATCCTCCCGGGCCGCCTCCTGGATCGACGGGAGGCTTGTCATCGAGAGCGCGCGCGGCTGCTGGTGGGGTGAGAAGCACCACTGCACGTTCTGCGGTCTCAACGGCTCGTTCATGCAGTTCCGCAGCAAGAGCCCAGACGTGTTCTACAACGAGCTGATCGCGCTGATCGAGCGCCACCAGGTGCTCGACTTGATCGCCGTGGACAACATCCTCGATATGGGCTACTTCACCTCGGTGCTGCCGCGGGTGATCGGGGCCGGGTACGATCTGCGCATCCAGTACGAGATAAAGGCGAATCTGCGTCTCGACCAGCTGCGCACCCTGGCCGAGGCGGGGGTGGCCAGCATCCAGCCTGGCATCGAGAGCCTGAGTAGCTCGGTGCTCAAGCTGATGGATAAAGGCGTGACCGGCTGCCAGAATGTCAGGCTGCTGCGGGACGCACAGAGTCTGGGTCTCACCGTCCTGTGGAATTACCTGTACGGCTTCCCTGGCGAGGACCTAGACGAATATGAGCGCGTAATGGCCCAGATGCCGGCCCTGTACCATCTCCAGCCCTGCATTGGTGCGGCGCGCCTGGCGGTGGAACGGTTCAGCCCATACTTCAACCGTCCGGAACTCGGGTTCTCAGAGCTGACGCCGTCATGGCAGTATGCGCTGACCTACGACATGCCCGAGCAGGAACTTTTCGACTTCGCCTACCTGTTCACCGCCCCCCTCCGCGGCATCGGCGCGGACGACGCCGACCGGCTCGACCAAGCCATCCAGATCTGGCACGACGTCCACCGGGCCAGCACTTTGACATACTCCGACCTCGGTACGAGCGTCGTTCTGGTCAACGGCAGGGAGGCCTTCCCCTGGCACGTGCTGGTCCTGGACGACCCAGTCGAACTCGCTACGTTCCGCCTGCTCGACCAGCCGCGTTCCATCGCGGTACTCGCCGAGAAGCTGGCCGGAGCGGGCCACGCCGAAGCGGACGCCCGTGACGTCGAGGCATTGCTCGGTCGCTGGATCGACCTAGGCATCGTCTTCCGGGACAACACGACATACGTCCACGTCGTCCCGCTCGCCGTCAACTCGGAACTGGCCCGCACCAGCATGCGCCAGCTCCAGTTCGCGGCCGGTGCCCTGATGCCGGAAATCGACGGCGCCGACGCGGCGGCCGCATCATGAGGCGGACGATGGACGGCCAGTTTCATCGGGCGAGAGAAAACGAGGACGCGATGCCGACGGCAACGGTAGAGCACAACCCCGACAGCGCCACGGACACCGTGCTGGTGTGCCGTCGCCACGCCGATCCGGCGACCCTGGCGATCGCGGGCATGGCCGCCCAGACGACCCGCCTGGGCGCCGACCCGCTCGCACGCGTGACCGAACTCTACGAGCAGGGCGTCCGGCACATCACGCTGCCCGAACCGGTGGATCTGTCGTCGGCGGCGGACGCGGGGCGCACGGCGCGGACGCTGGTCGCGCTGCGGGAGATGACCGCCAGGACAATCGCCGTGGACTGGCAGCTGCGCCTCGGCGACCCGGCTGCTGCTCACGGCGACGGCGACGAAGGCGCCGATGCGGACATGGATCCCGCTGTCGAGCTCATCATCCACCTGAACCCGCCGCGGCTGATCAGTGGCGTCCGGAACGCCGCGGCCATGCTGGCCACCTGGCACTCCCGCTACTTCTTCCACGCGTGCATCCACCGTCGCGGCCCCGGCTTCATCCAGGTGCGCGACCGGCGGTACGGCCAGCTCAGCCGGATCACCATCGACGAACCCGACTACCTGGCGGTCATCAACGCGATCCAGAACCCGGCTCTAGCGGCGAGCCTGCCCCAGGAAATCGTGGCGGACCTGGAGGCGGAGAACCTGGTAGACAAGATCGGGGACTTCGTGTGGTGGCTTCCCTACCAGGTCCGGCGCTGGCCGATGCCCGCGATGGCCCTGTGATCGGACGAGCGGCTCCGCATGCCCGCGGTCCCGATCAGGCGTGCTTGCGCCTAGTGGTCGTGTACATGGCCAGTCCCAGCACGACGAGTATCACCACCGCCGCACCGCGCGTGGCCGGGGACATGAGCAGTACCGCGCCGAGGATCAAGACGCCGACGACGGCTACCTTGCCGTAATTCCGCCATCCCGCGCCGCGCCGGAGATGACTCTGATCGCGTTCCTGGCGGCGCCGGTTCCGATCCAGGTGACGGTTCTTATCAGACCACGTGCCGGTACCCGTCTCCCGGCGGTACCGCCGGTGCTGATGAACGGACAGCCGCGCGGTCTGCTCCGCCCACGAGCCGCCGCCGCGCACCCGCGCGTTGTGCCTGGTAGCCGGTCCGGCATCGCCTGAACCCCACGTCATCAGCCACTCACCTCCACCATGGACCGCGACGAGGGCCTGCTGCCCCAGCCCCAGATGGCACCGGCCTGCACGCCACTGCGTACCTGACTGCCGACTTGCCTGTCCATGGGTATCCCGGCTTCCCCGATACAGGCCCGGATAACATCAGCCACGAGAATTTCGCGAGATTCCGGCCGCACGGGGTCTCACAGGCGTCCCCTGAGATAGACCCGGCCGGGTGCATCCGGTCGCGAGGAGACAGGCGCGACGCCGTGATCCGCGGGTACGCCGAATTCGCCGTCTCGCCGACCCCCAAATGGCCGGCCTGGCGATGGACGGGGCAGCTAAAGCAGGCTTGCGTCCTGCTGCTGGCGGGGTAAGGCGGACCTTAGCCGAGCCGCTCCACCACCGCGTCCGCCTGCGTTAGCGTCACCGGCACGGGAATCTCGCTGATGGGGACGGTACGCGAGCCACCGTCGAGGTAGACCACCAGGTCCCTCGTGCACGTGCGCAGTTCGGGGTAGCGCGCCACGATGGCGTCCTGGTCAGCCTGAGCCTGGGCGAACTGCTGCTCGGCCTTCGCGGACTGGGCCCGCGCCGCCTGAGCCTGCATAGCCGGTACAACCTGCTCGTTGACGACCTTCTTCGCCCCTCGGCCGATGACCCGGCCGGCAAACCCGAGTGCCGAGTCGATGACCGCGCCACCGGGGTCAGACAAGAGATCCGCGGCGAACCCCGCACGTTCCCACTTCTTGCTCCGCCCCTTGCGGGGCAGCGACCTGGAGCCCTCAACGTTGTCGCGGTTGTAGCTGTCGTAGCTGTCGTCATCGGCGCTAGGCCCGCCGGACAGCTCGACGAGTCGCTGGAAGCCCTGCGCCCCGCCGGCATTCATTGTGTCGAAGAATTCGCGGATCGTGCGCACGTCCGCGCTGCTGCCGCACTGAGGGCACACGGCCGCCCCTGTCTGGTATGCCACGATCCTATGATGCGCTCTGTACGC
>DASXDG010000195.1:0-2225 GCA_036490795.1 Streptosporangiaceae bacterium | reverse complement strand
GACCGTGCTGCTCGGCGTGCTGGGGGTGGCGGATGTGCCGTTCTTGAACATCAGGGAGCGGGCACCTGAGCTGGCCACGTCGCGGAGCCTGGGCTGGCGGGAGTCGGCGCTGGCCAGGCTTGTGATCTCCGAAGCCGTGGTGATCGGGTTGCTCGGCTCGCTGGCCGGTGCCGGTGCCGGGCTGGCCGCGACCGCATGGTTCGCCGGCCAGGCCACGCACCGGATGGTCTCGGTCGCGGTGGCGGCTGCCGGTCGCTCATCTGCTCGCCGAGGAGTGAACCCATGGCCATCGAACTGCGGCACATCAAGAAGGACTTCGGCCTCGGCCAGGGCCAGCGGATCACAGCGGCCGACGATGTGACGTTCACCGTCGAGGCGGGGGAGTTCGTGGCACTGACTGGTGCCTCCGGCTCGGGCAAGTCCACGCTGCTGCACACGATCGGCGCGATCGAGCGGCCCGACTCCGGGACAATCGTCAGCGCCGGCATCGACATCACCCAGCCTGCTCGGGGCGGCGCTCGCCGATTACCGGCGCACGGTCGGGTTCGTGTTCCAGCGGTACAACCTGCTGCCCGCGCTCACCGCGCTCGACAACGTGCTCGCGCCGGTCCTGCCGTACCGGACCAGCTGGAACAAGCGGGAGCGGGCCACGGAACTGCTCGCGGCCGTCGGCCTGGCCGGTCGCGAGCGGTCACTCCCGTCCCGGATGTCCGGCGGCGAACAGCAGCGGGTCGCGATCGCGCGCGCCCTGATCAACACGCCACCAGTGGTGCTCGCCGACGAGCCGACCGCGACGGCGCGGTCGTCGATGACCTCAAGCTCACCGGCGGATACCCGCCCGGGGAAATCATCCGCCGGGCCGGCCAGCTCGGCTGACCCGGCACACTGGCGGCCTAGCGGCGCAGCGCCGAGCCTACCCCGGCCATCTCCCGAGGCAGCCGCCCCATCGACGCCGACGTCGCGGCGCTCATCGCGACCATCGCGATCAGGTAGTGCCCGTAACCCGGCGCGACGGACGCGGTGGCGAAGAAGATCAGGCCGCCGGCCACCGTGAGCAAACCAAGGACGACCAGCACACGCACGCCTGCCCGTTTTGGCTGAAAAAGACCGGCCGTAGCGCAACAGGCGTAGCGTGTAGCCTGTCCTGGAGAAAAGAGGTGCGAGATGGCGACCGGAACTCCCCGGCGTCCGGCTCGGCGGCGGAACCCCCGTGGTCAGGGTGAGAAGCTGCGCGACGACATCATCGAGGCGGCCAGCGGGCTGCTCGCCGATCCCGGCTCTCCGCCGCTGGCCCTGCGCGCTGTCGCGCGCGAGGTGGGCGTGGCGGCGACCTCGGTCTACCTGCACTTCGCCGACATCTCGTCGCTGGTCCTCGCCGTGGCGGACCGCCGGTTCGGCGAGCTGGTCCAGGTGCAGGACGGCGCTTTCGACGCGCAAGCCACGCCGCGGGATCAGGTGCTGGCCGGATGCCTTGCTTACTGCGAGTTCGGCCTCGCGCATCCGGGTCACTATCAGGTGATGTTCGTCAGCCAGCTGCCGACGACGGAGACGGTGCCGATCGAGCAGATCCCCGGCTACCGTGTCTTCCAGCAGCTTGTCGACGTCGTGACCGCCGCCGCCCCGTCGGCCGACGCGTTCGTCACCGCGACGATGATCTGGCAGCAACTGCACGGCATCGTCAGCCTGCGCATCTCCCGCCCCCGCTTCCCCTGGCCCCCCCTCCGCGACACCGTCACCGAAGCCGTAACCCGCCTCCTCCCGTAAACCCCTTGGGCTACAGCTGTTTTGGTAGGGTGCGGCGATTTTTGCGGGTGAAATGCCCCGATATGTCCGCCCGAACCTACCAAAACATCTGTAGCCATAAACGCAGGGTGACAGAGATGTGGCGTGGGGGAGAGATGGGATGGGGGAGGAACGGGGAATCGGTGGGGAGTGGCGGGTGGTGGCGATGAGCGGGAGCCTGCTGTTGGTACGGCAGCGCGGTCGAGGTCCCGGCGAGTTCTTGAGATGTTCCGAGCAAATGGCGGGGTTGCGACAGCCGGGCAACTTGCCGCGGTCGGGCTCTCCCGGAGGCTGCTAAGGCGTCTCGTGCGCCGCGGGCTTGTCATACGTTCGCGACGAGGGGTCTACGCTCTGGCGGTGCGCAAAGCCGGTCCCGCCCGCAGGCACGCTGTGCTCGTTGCCAGTGCGGCGGTCGCGACGAAAGCTGACTGGGTTGCCAGCCA
>DASXDG010000194.1:0-2232 GCA_036490795.1 Streptosporangiaceae bacterium | reverse complement strand
AGCAGAACCTCTTCGGGCAGGGCCAGCGGCATGACCCGCCACAGCGCCTCACCGGTGATGCCGAGCGGTTCCCTGCTCGTCGCCAGTATCCGCAGCCGCCGGCACTCGCCGAGCACTCGGTGGGCGAACGCCGCCGCCGACTCGATCACGTGCTCGCAGTTGTCCAGGATCAGCAGCGCTTCCCGCTCGCGGATCGCGGCGATGAGCCGTTCGGCCGGCTCCGCGTTCGGTGCCTCGCCGAGCAGCGCGTCGCGCAGGCCGAGCGCGGCGAGCGTCGGTTGCGCCATGTCGCCGTCCGCGCCGATGGCCGCGAGCTCCACCAGCCAGACCCCGTCGGGCAGCTCACCGAGCAGCGTGCGCGCGGTTTCCGCGGCCAGCCTGGTCTTGCCCGAACCTCCCGGCCCGATCAAGGTGGTCAGCCGATGGCCGCTGATGAGTTCACGAACCGCGGCGATATCGGCGTCCTTGCCGACGTAGCTGGTGAGTTCTGCGCGCAAGTTGGTCTTCGGGCTTTCCTCACGCCTTCCTCGCTCACGCTGACCCAGTTCGCCCCGCAGCAGCGCGACGTGCAATGCGGACAGCTCCGCTGATGGATCGACACCCAGCTCGTCGGCCAGGGCCTCTCTCATCCGCTGGTACACGAGCAGCGCCTCGGAGTCGCGGCCAGCCGCGGCGAGGGCTCGCATCAGGGCGGCGACGAGGCGTTCCCGCATCGGATGCGCGGCCACCACGTCGGTCAGCTCCGTGACCAGGTCCGCACCGTTGCCGAGGCTGACTTCCGCGTCGAACCGATCCTCCATGGCGGCTAGGCGTAGCCCCTCGAGCCTGGTGGCCGCCGCGTCAAACGCGGCACTGTCCTGCAGATCTACGCCTTGCATGGCCGCGCCACGCCACAAATCGAGGGCCTCGCGCAGCAGCCGTACCCGCCCTGGGCCATCCTCAGCGCGGGCCTGACCGAAGAGGCGTTCGAACCGCACCGCGTCGACGGTGCCGGGTTCCACCCTCAGCCGGTAGCCTTCCGGGTGCCCCTCGACCAAGCCTTCCGGCAGCGCCTTCCGCAGCCGGGAGGCCAGGCGCTGCAAGGCGTTCGCCGCCTCGGCGGGCGGGCGCTCACCCCAGATCCAGTCGACGAGCGTCGCCTTGGGGACTATGTGGCCTGGTTCGAGCGCGAGCGCGACCAATAGCGCGCGCAGCCGGGCGCCCGGAACGTCGGCGAGGGCGCCGTCGTCCGTGCGTACCTCGAATGAGCCAAGCATCCCGATCTGCACCTGGCTGATTTTGCCACGGCTGATTTGGCCGCGGTAATGGCCCCTGGCCTGCGGGAAACGTCAGGACAAACCAAACTCCTTGTCAATGAAGTCCATAACTTCATCGGCTGTGGCTGCCTGAAGCTGATTTGCGACCGCTTCTTTCTCGGGAACGCTCTGCGCTCCGAGCCATTTCGACAGCACCGCTTGCAGGCGTGCGGTCACTCCCGCGCGTGCGTCGCTGTCCTCAGGCATTCGGGAAAGCGCGGATTCCAGGCGATCGAGTTCGGCGAATACGGGGGTGGCGACATGACCGTCTGCGCCGTCGCCGAGGAGGACGCCGCGGATCATCGTGGCGGTGGCCGTCGGGGTGGGATGGTCGAAGACGAGGGTGGCGGGCAGCGTCAAGCCGGTGGCGGCGGTCAGCTTGTCCCGCAACTCCACCGCGGTCAGCGAATCGAACCCCAGATCCCGGAACGCGGTACCGGCCGGCACTTGAGCAGCGCCGTTGTGCCCGAGCACCGCGGCGGCGTGACCGCGGACCAGATCGGTCAGCATCCGCTCCTGTTCGGCAGCGGACATCGCGGCCAGCCGCGTGGCCAGTTCTCCGCCCGCACCGGACCCCGCTGTCTCGCCCATTTCGGCCAGCGCCTCGCGGGCCTCAGCCAGGTCACCGATCAGCGGGCTCGCCCGGCGGATCGTGAACACCGGCGCGAACTTGCCCCAGTCGATATCGGCCACGACCGCCAGCGGACCGCTCATCCCGGTTACCGCCGCCAGTGCGGCGACGGCTGCCTCCGGGTCCATGATCTTGACGCCGAGCCGGTGCAACTGGTCACCAGCCTCGCCATCGCCCATACCGCCGCCGCCCCACAGGCCCCACGCCACCGACAGCGCGGGCAGCCCCGCCCCGTACCGCTGAGCCGCCAATGCATCCAGATAGGCATTCGCCGCCGCATAACCGCCGAGCATGCCGCTGCCCCAG
>DASXDG010000193.1:0-10357 GCA_036490795.1 Streptosporangiaceae bacterium | reverse complement strand
GATCGTGGGTGAGGCAGTTACCTACTTTGCCGTGACCCTTCAGGGGAGGACGGCCGGTGTAGCCCGCCGCCGTTCTCTCGCGGACGGCGGTATCGAGGATGAGATGCTCCGCCACGACATGACCTGGCAGCGAGACGGCGTGATCGCGGAATGGAAGCGTGGCGACGCGACTGAGGAGCTTGATGAGGTCAGCGAGGACGAGGCGGCTGCGTTGATCGAGAGGTTCCGGGAGAAGTGGTGCGGCTAAGCCCCCGTCCCGGCCTGGCGGCCGGCGAATCGCGTCAAACAACGTGGTGGATTAGCCCTTCGTGGAAGATTGACCCCCGTATACGAGGGAAAACCCTCCACGAAGGGACAATCCTCCACGTTGTTCTGCCCTTGGTCGCCGACTCGATGGTCACGCCTGCGCTAGTCGAGGCGCATGAAATGGATGGGACGTATGTGGCGTTGTCGCCGGCTTCCGGAGCGGCGGCAGTGACCACGCGAGGCATGGAGCGTGCCGAATGACCTTAGGGCGGGACGGGCTCAACGGGCTTGCGGCCTACCGGATCACGGAGATCCCGCGCCAGCTCGCAGACATGAGCGACAAGACAGACACGGCCGATCGTGGCCGGCAACAGCGGGCCGCCGCACTGGCGGCCGCCTACCACGTGAGCGCGACGGTAGCGGAAACCGAGCACCAGCCGATCGTGTTCGGCTGGATCCGGCATACGCCGGGCGGTCCCGTTCAGCTTGTCGCCGCCGGGAACTCCATCGTCGGCGACGAGACGGAACACACAGCCCTGCTCTCGCTGCCGTCCGGTGCGTCCGCCCAGCCGCTGAAGCCGGGCACGCTCGGCAAACTCATGTCCCAGCTTCCGTCGTGGCGTGCGATCACCGGTATCCCGGACGGGCTGCTCGCGGGGCAGGCTGATCACAAGCTCCTGCGGCCGTCCCTTGAAGAGACCTTGCTCGAGGTGTGGCCGCGGGCGTTCGGCTACGTGGTTTTCGCGGAGCCGCTGACCGAGGCCGAGGTGCAGCAGGCCGCCGAGGACGTCGCGCACCGCGAGCGGCTGGCGACCGGTGACTCGGACCGGTTCCCCGAACGAGCCGTCGCCGCTCGCCGGCTCAACCTGCGTCATACCGAGATCCGCACCGGGTTGTCCACAGGCTTCTGGCGGGTGCGCATCATGGCGGGCGGCGCGGATCCGGCCGCCGCGGCGCGGGTGGCCGGCCTGGTCTGCGCGGCCACCGATCTCGCCGGGTTGCCCTACACGCTCGCTCCGGCGGGCGCCCCGGCGCTGCCGCTCAGCGAGCTGATGGAGCAGGAGAAGGACGAGTTCCTGGCCAGCACGGACCTGGTCGCCACGCTGGTCAGGCCGCCGGAACGGGAGATCCCCGGGATCAGGCTCGTGCTGCGGCCCGACTTCGATGTGACGCAAGAGTCCGCAGGGACTCGTGAAGCGATCGCGCTCGGCGAGGTCCTTGATCGCACCAGACGCGCCGCAGGCCCGTTTGTTCTGACCAAAGACTCGCTGAACAGGCACGTCTTCGTCACTGGCGCCACCGGCTCCGGCAAATCGCAGACGATACGAGCATTGCTCGAGGCCGCCACGCGTGCCCGCATCCCGTGGCTGGTCATCGAGCCGGCGAAAGCCGAATACCGCCTGATGGCGGCCCGGCTGAAGGCCGCGCAGCTTCCGGGCGGGGCCGAGGTGATCCGGATCAGGCCCGGCGAGTCGGACGGCATCGCGGCCGGCCTGAACCCGCTCGAGCCCGCCCGCGACGAGGAGGGGCGCCGCTTCCCGCTGCAGACACACGCCGACCTGATCAAGGCGCTGTTCATCGCGTCGTTCCGGTCGGAGGAACCGTTCCCGCAGGTGCTCAGCGCCGCCCTGAGCAGGGTCTATGAGGAGGCAGGCTGGGATCTGGCGCTTGGCGAAATGCTGACCGGCGACACGAACCCCAGTTACCCCACCCTCACCGACCTGCAGCGCACCGCCGAGCGCGTGGTCAACGAGGTGGGTTACAGCCAGCGCATCACCGACGATGTCCTCGGCTTCATCCGGGTGCGGCTGGCAAGCCTTCGCCTGGGAACGACCGGCCGGTTTCTCGAGGGCGGCCATCAGCTGGACTTTTCCAAGCTCCTCATAACAAACGTGGTGCTTGAGATCGAAGACGTGGGAGACGACAGGGACAAGTCGTTCCTGATGGGGACTGTGCTGATCAGGCTCGCCGAGCACCTGCGGATGGCGCACCGGTCGGCCCCGGACGGCAAGCTCCGCCATCTCACGGTCATCGAGGAAGCGCACCGGCTGCTGCGTCAGCCAGAACCTGGCTCCGCCGACGGCGCGTCCAAGCACGCGGTGGAGATGTTCGCCGGCATGCTCGCGGAGGTTCGCGCCTACGGTGAGGGCCTGGTCATCGCCGAGCAGATCCCCGGACGCCTGATCCCTGACGTCATCAAGAACACCTCGGTGAAGATCGCGCACCGGCTGCCCGCCGCCGACGACAGGGCGGTCGTCGGCGCGACGATGAACACGACCGACGCGCAGAGCCGGTACCTGGTCACCCTGCCGCCCGGCGAGGCAGCCGTGTTCGCGGACGGGATGGACTTCCCGCTGCTCACCCGGATGCCGGACGGTTCCGCGCGAGAGATCAGCGTGCTGGCGGAGACGTCGAGTCCGGCGAGCATCGTGCAGCCGCGGAGCATTACCTGCGGCGCGGACTGCGTGGGCAGGCCGTGCACGCTGCGGGACATGCGGGTGGCGCAGCGGGCCCTGGATGAGTATCCGGGGATCAGGCTGTGGACAGAGCTGTCCGTGCTCGCGCACCTGACCGGATGGCCGATGCCGGTGCCGAAGACCACATTGCTTTCCCTGCTGCAGATGATGCCGGCCAGGCTGCGGGACTGCGCGATCTCGCACGGCGTGGACGTCGCGGTGAACTCGCGCACCGGCGTGATCGCCGGACGGGTGAGCCCGGTGGGCCTTGCCTCGCACGTGAGTACCGCGATCCGGGCCCGGGTGTCCAGGGGCAACTGGCTATGCCAGCGGGAGGAGCCGCGCTGGCTCGCGCCCGCCTACAAGTGGACGCTGGTGCTGGACGCGCTGAAGTCGATGGACCGCAAGACGCCGGGCGCCGGCCCGCATCCGCGCAGCGCGGAGTGGGAGCGGATGTACGGCCAGGCGATCACCGGTGACACGTGTGCGCGGCAGGTCGGGACGGTGCAACGCTGGTACGACGGCGCGCAGCGGGACTCCTGGGAGGTGCGCACCGTGGCGTTCGGCGTGGACGCGCCCTCGGCCATCGAACGGGCCGTCGGAGCCATCGCCGAGGACGACGACTTCGAGGAGCGGCTGACCGGTTACCTTGAGCAGTTCATCGACTGCCGGTGGCCTCGGTTGTACCTCACAGCCGATATCGGTTTATGCACAACCCTTGACAACGACGCTTATGCACAGGCTGTCCACGCTGATGTCCACACAGCTATCCACAGGTGTGTGCACTACGTTGCCAATGGCAGCTTGGTTCCTGAGGCGTTGCTCTCCGTACTATCCACAGCCTTCGCTTGTGGATAACCCTTGATGCACATCCAGACCAGCGCGATCGTCGCCAGCAGGAAGATCGCCGGGGTAATCCAGTCGGCGTCGGCCGTGAAATACAGGCTGTAAAGCCACGACGGCAGGTCCCGCGGCGTCACGTCCACCGCGATCGTGTACGCGAGGGCACCGGCCAGCAACCTGATCAGCACCACCCAGTCCAGCAGCGACGCGCCCTTTCCCAGAGAGCAGGTAAGCGCGAGCAGGCTGATCGCCATCACGTCGTACCAGGGCCGCTGGAACGGGGTAACGAACAGCCAGGCCAGGCTCAGCCCCAGCGCGGGCGCGAGCGCCGGGAGATCGGGGGTGCGATCGGGCAGGCGGAGCATCGCCAGGACGGCGACGGCCGCGAACAGCAGGTAGGAGACCGTCACCAGGTGAGGTGGCACCTGACTGGCGCTGAAGTGCGCGTAGCCGAGCACTGGCCGCCAGAACAGCTGGTACATCGTGTCCGAGGTGATGCCGTTGCTGCGATTGAACAGCACCTTGACGGCCGACGTGCCGGCCAGCGCGTAGGCGGGGATCGTCACCACGGCGAAACCCGCGGCCGCCGCCGCGAGCGCCGGGATGGACCGGCGGCAGGCCCAGGCAACGGCGAGGCCGAACAGGGCGTACTCCACCTTCACCCCGGCCGCGAGCGCTACCACCAGGCCGGACACGAACGCTCCCATGGCGGAGAGGTTCCGCCGCGCGTCCTTGCGCAGGGCGAGGACGGCGAGCAGGCCGAACATGGCGGCCAGCCCGTCGATATGCCCGCCAGCCACGATTTCCCACAGCAGCACGGGGTTCGCTGTCCACAGCAGGTGAGCGCGCAGCCTCATGGCCGGATCGCGGCGCAGCACGCGATCGAGGACCAGGGCCACCACGACGAAACACACCGCTTCCAGCAGCTTCAGCCAGAACGCGATGTGCCCGAGCGAGGTGCCGCCGAGCTTGGCGGCCACCCATTCGGCGGCCGTGGCGATCGGGCCGTACACCGACGGGCTGTTGTTCCACTGGGCGGGGATCGCGTGGATCTGGCGGCCGATCGGGTCGCCGCTGTGCTCCAGCTGGAACGGCGTCATCACGTACGGGTTGTGCCCTAGCACCGCTATCCGGCCGCTCGCGGCGTAGGACAGCGAGTCCGTCGACCCGGCCGGCGGCAAGATGGTGAGCACCACCACGGCGAGAAACGCGAAACCGAGGATCGGGTACACCGGCAGCCGGGCGCCCTTGGCGACCGCGGCCAGCGCGGCGAGCACGCCCGCGCAGCCAAGCCCCATCGCTGTCCACAGCAAGACGACGGTGGTGCCGCCGGACAGGTGCCACCAGGAGGGGCTGAGTGACCCTGGTACCACGGGCACGGAGACGTTCGGACCGCTCGCGGCGATCACGACCATGATCACGACAGACAGCACGATCGCGGCGGCTCCGAGCCAGGCGGTCAGCCGTGTGGCGGGTGTTGGCGCCGGTACCTGCTGGGCACCTGGCGAGGTCTCGTCTCTCCTGCTCACAGATCCGCCTGTATTCCGTAACTGCTTGACGGCGAAATTTACCCGGTGGTAACTTCTGTCAATATTGCGCATCCAACGTAACCCGCAGTTACACATCGTCCGGAGTTCGTAGGAGGCAGCGCGTCAAATGCCAACTGAAAACATACCGCCCGTTTCCGCAGGGCGAGTGCGGTGGCGCAAGTTCGCGCTGCTCATCATCCCGGCCGGCGCCGTCGCCGCGCTGCTGGTCTCGCTTACTGCCACGGGGGCGATCGCCGCGTCCATCTCGGTCTCGGGTACCGCGTTCGAGGTGACCGCCACGCAGTTCACCGGTAGCGGATTCGAGCAGTACGGCGGCACGGTCACCAGTTCCAACGGCGCCACCCACCCGGTCGCCATCACGGCCTTGCGCACCGGCCAGATCACGAACCTGTGCCAGAGCGTGGCGGTCGGCCCGTTCATCCTGGTGCTGCGCGCCGGCGACCACGGGACCCCCTCGTCGGTGAGCAACATCGTGATCGACGCCGACCAGCAGAGCGGCAACGCGTCCTTCAGCAACGTCACCATCGGGCAGGACGCGGGCACGCTGACCGAGGATCCGGGTCATACCGGCACCGCTGGCGGATTCGGCGAGCAGGCCGACTCGTTCTCAATCGCGAACCTGCGCCAGCACACGTGGCTGACCACGGCCGGCACGTTCACCCTGCCAGGCCTCTCGCTGAGCTTCAGCAGCTCCGGCTGTTAACCGTGGCTTCGGGTAAGCGGACCCGAAGCGCGCGTCTTGTCATCGCGCGTGACTGGTTGTCCTACACGACTGCCAGCGTCAAGACGCTGGCGCTTGGTCCTGAGCACCAGCTACGCCGCACGCCGTCCGGTCCGAAACAGGGCAGGTTCAGGCGGTGGCGGCGGAGCCGGCCGTTCTGGGGCGGACTGCTGCTGGTCCTGGCCGGGGCCGAGCTTGTGCTGATCCCGCTCACCGGCATCTTGCTGCACGGGGCGATCAAGCTGGTCATCTACATCGGCATCGGCGGCGTCTTCGGGGTGCTGATCGGCCTGCTGATGATCACCGCCGGGGCGCTGCTGTGGATATCGCCCGCGCACAAGACGTTCTACGCGATGGCCGGCGTCATACTCGCCGTGCTCTCGTTCATCGCCTCGAACCTGGGTGGTTTCTTCCTCGGCATGCTGCTCGGCATCACGGGCGGCTCGCTGGCCTTCGCCTGGACCCCCGTCCCGGCTGACGACGACGACACCAGGCCGCTGCCTCCGGTGATGGAGGAGGCGATGCTGAGGGCCGCCGTGCGGGAAGAGGCGATGCGGGGCGGAACCACGCGGGGGGAAGAGGAAGAGGAGGAGGAGGAGCACGAGGCGACGTCCGACGAGGATGGCGAAGGCTCCAGCGGGCGCCATCGAGGAGGCAGCAGGTTCCTGGCCGGCGCCGCCGCTCCCGTCTTGCTGGCCGCCTCGCTGGTCAGCGGCCACGCGGTAGCGCAGCGGGCGCCGTCGCCCGCGGCTACAGACGACTGCATCTTGTGGATTCTCTGCTGGCCGTCATCCAGCCCGCCGCCGTCGGTGAATCCGGCACCGAGCGCCAGCCCGAGCGCCAGCCCGGGCGGCACCGGCGCGCCGTCCGCGTCGTCCGCGTCGTCCGCGTCGTCCGCGTCGTCCGGGCCGGCCGTCAGCCCGAGCCCGTCGAGCAGCGGCCAGCCGGCTGATTCACCGGGAACGGGTGCGAACTCGAGCCGGGCCAAGGTGATCGCCCGGGCCGGTCAGGGACTGGAGGCGTCCACGGCCACCGCGGTGCTCACCGCCGGCTCGGCCACGCTGAACGGGCTGGCCTACCAGGGCACGGCCAAGGTGCCGGTGGCCAGTGGCGGAACGCAGACGATGATGGTGTTCACGCTGACCTCGATGTCCTTGTCGGGAAATGTCACCACCACGGTGACTCAGGACGGCCAGACAACCGTTACCGCGGCTTCCGCGCTGGATTTCTCCGGTGGCATCACGCTTTATGCCACTAAGTTGTCGGGCACCTTGCTCGGCCTCCCGACCACGCTCACCCCGGACAGCGTCCTCTCGGTGCTGCTGAACCTGCTGAATACCGTGACGCCGCTCGTCCCGTTGACGATGACCAACGTGACCACGGACCAGCCGCTGGTAATGGCGGGCGGCCTGCGGGCGGCGAACCTGTCCATCACGACGACCTGACCCACGACGACCTAGCCGGAGCCGAACGCGGAAGGGGGCGCCTAAGCGCCCCCTTGTCCGCATATTTACTTGTCTACTTGTGGGTCACGTGCGGCACCCGGCCGTTGACGTCCTGCCGACGGCTGGTTTCCTCTGCCTTGTCCGACAGCTTGCCGGCGACTTCGTCCGCCTTGTCCGCCACGTTCTCCGCGGCGTCCTTGGCGGCTATCGTCGCGGACTCATAGCGCTGCCGCATGGCGATCGCGGCCGCCGCTCCGGCGGCCACTACCGCGGCGCCGACGCCGAACAGTACCCGCCAGTTGAACAGACGACGCATACCCGATTTGGCGGGCATGGGCGGCGGTTCGACCGACGTGGCGGCGCTGTGCAGCGCGGAAGAGACCCTGGGCGCGACCGAGGCCGTGATGGCATCCGCGGCGCCATGCATGCGCGGCGCGGCCCATCCCCGTGCGCCTTCTACGCCGTGCTTGACACCATGAGCTGCCGTTGTTCCAGCCTGCCGGGCTTGCGGAATGGCCTGGTGAGCCAGCGCGCGGGCGCGATCGCTCATCGAGACCTCCTCGCTTGCCGAGTGGCCGGTTCTAAATGGGGACACTTGATTACCTCCCGAGTGTGATCCCGCTATCACAGGCTTCCCAGCTATCAGGGGTTCAACCATCGGGTCTTACTGGTGCGGTAAGTTCGAGCCATGACACAGACACTGACCGCCACCTTGGAGACAAGTCAGGGACGAATTGTCGTCCGGCTGTTTCCTGATCATGCGCCGAAGACGGTCCGCAATTTCGTCGAGCTGGCGGAGGGCGGCAGGGAATGGCAGGATCCCTCTACCGGCCAGGTCACGACGGCCAAGCTGTACGACGGGACCGTCTTTCACCGGGTCATCCCGAACTTTATGATCCAGGGCGGCGACCCCCTCGGTAACGGCATGGGCGGCCCGGGTTACAAGTTCGCCGACGAGTTCCACCCCGAGCTGCAGTTTAACCGCCCCTACCTGCTCGCCATGGCGAACGCCGGGCCGGGTACGAACGGCTCCCAGTTCTTCATCACGACCGGGCCCACCCCGCACCTGAACCGGCGGCACACCATTTTCGGTGAAGTCATCGAAGGCGCCGATGTGGTGGACCGGATCAGTCACGTCAAGACCGGCAGCCAGGACAGGCCCGTCGAGGATGTCGTCATCACCTCGGTCACGGTTGATCGCGGCGGCACGGAGTAAGGGAAAGCTCAGTGACAACCCCCGGCGAGGTACCCACCTGTTATCGGCATCCTGGCCGGGAGACATACGTGTCCTGTGTCAGGTGCGGGCGTCCAATTTGTCCTGACTGCATGCGCGACGCTTCCGTGGGTCAGCAGTGCGTGGAGTGCGTCAAGGAAGGCAACCGGGACGTCCGCCCTGCGCGGAACGTGTTCGGCGGGCGGGCGTCGTCGCCGCAGGCCGGCACGATGGTCACCTACGCGCTGATCGCCATCAACGTCGTTCTGTTTCTCATCGAGCTGGCCCGCCCGTCGCTGGCCGACTCGTGGGAGATGCTCGGTCATGCGTACATCGCCTACCCTGGCCCGCCGCGGGGAGTCGCGGCCGGTGAGTGGTACCGGCTGCTCACGTCCGCGTTCCTGCCGCCGGCGGTGAACGGCCCGAACGGGAGCGGCACGCTGGGCCTGATGGACATCGTGTTCAACATGTACGCGCTGTTCATCGTCGGTCCGTCGCTTGAGCGCATGTTCGGCGGCGTCAGGTTCCTCGCCATTTACCTGCTCAGCGCGCTGGGCGGCTCGGTGCTTTACTACTACGTCGCCGCGCCCAACGCGCCAGCGCTCGGCGCCTCCGGCGCCGTCTTCGGGCTATTCGCCGCCTGGTTCATCGTGGCGCGCCGGCTCCGCGTGGACGCGCGGGGCGTCGTGATCCTCATCGTGATCAACCTGGTGCTCGGTTTCGTTGTGCCGAGGATCGCCTGGGAGGCTCACATTGGCGGCCTGCTTACCGGGGCGCTGATCACCGCCGCCTACGCCTACGCGCCGCGTAAGTACCGGATTCCGGTGCAGATCGTGGCCACCGTCATCGTGCTCGGCCTGGCGATCGTGGCAGTGGTGCTGCGGACGCACCAGCTGACCAGCTAGCGCCAGGTGGTAGCCAAGATCACGGCGCTGATGATGAAGGCGAAGCCGACCACCAGGTTCCAGGCACCCAGCGAGGACATGCCCGGCGGGTTCGCGGAGTAATACACCACGATCCAGATCAGCCCGACGAGCAGACCCGCGATGATGGTGGGCCCGACCCAAGGCGGACTGACCTTTCGCTTGGCCGCCGTCTTAGCTTGCGGCGGGGTGTAGACCGCCTTCTGACGGACACGCGACTTGGGCACATCAGCCTCCTGACAGAATCCTTTTCAGCGGATTAAGCGTAGCCCCTTCACGGGGGTCTTGTACCCGCTAGCATTCCGTCATGCGACAGTCACTACGCGTGACCGGAGAGCTTCTGCTTACCGTCGGGGTCATCACGCTGCTGTTCGTCGGATACCTCCTGTGGGGCAGTGGCATGCGGACGGAGGCGGCCCAGCGCCAGTTCAGCAGCGAGCTCAACCGGGAATGGGGACGGTCCTTCAGCCAGCCAAGCCTCGCCGACGGGACGAAGGCGATAGACATCACCCCGGAACGATTTGACGTCGCCACCGGGCAGCCATTCGCGTTCATTACCATTCCCGCGTTCGGCCCGAACTGGAAGTTCACCCTCATCCAGGGGACGGCGCTGGCTCAGCTCAACCTGAGCCCAGGACACGTGCCGGGGACGCAGTGGCCAGGCCAGACCGGCAACTTCGCGGTCGCCGGGCACCGGGTGACCTCGGGCAACCCGTTCTGGTCGCTGCCCTCACTGCGGCCAGGCGACCTGGTGGACGTCCAGACCAAGCTGAATGACTACACCTACAAAGTCACCGGCAAGCAGATGGTCGTGCCCAGCGACACCACGGTCCTCGACGCGGTCCCCGGCCATCCCAGCGAACAGCCCACCCAGCGGCTGATCACGCTGATCACCTGCGACCCCGCCTGGACCGGTACCCACCGGGTGATCGTCACCGGCGTGCTGGTCGCCGCCAGCCC
>DASXDG010000192.1:0-6573 GCA_036490795.1 Streptosporangiaceae bacterium | reverse complement strand
GCGGATGTTCGCCAAGGACTTCATAGTCCGGAAGATCAACCAGCTCCGCCCCCTAATCCAGCAGCACGTTGACGATCTGATCGATGCGATGCTCGCGGGACCGAAGCCCGCGAACTTCGTTACGTCCTTCGCGCTTGCCCTCCCGACGCTGGTCATCAGCGACATCTTCGGGGTCCCCTACAGGGACCAGAAGATGTTCCAGGAGGTCACAGAAAAGATCGTCGACCCTTTCCTGACCAAAGAGGAGATTGCGGCGGCCGTCGGTGAGCTCGCCAAGTACGTGGGCGGTCTGCTCGACGCTAAGCTCCGCGAGCCGCAGGACGACATGGTCAGCAGGCTTGCCGCGTACGTGGAGGCCGGCGAGATGACACGTGAGGAGGCGATTGGCGGCGGGATGGTACTCATCCCTGCCGGGCACGAAACGACCGCAAACATGATCGCGATGAGCACGATCCTGCTGCTGGAGAATCCCGATCAACTGGACGAGATCCGCCCCGGCGACAATCCGGAGCTGACCGCGAACGCCGTCGAGGAGCTCCTGCGATACACGCATATCCCTCACTACGGACGTCGCCGCGTGGCCCTGGAGGACATTGCGATCGCGGGCCGTGTCATTCATCAGGGCGACGGAGTCATCCTGGCGGGCAATATCGCGGACCGTGAGCCCGGGATCTTCGAAGGCGACCCAGACACCTTCGACATCCACCGCGACGCACGCCACCACCTCGCCTTCGGTTACGGGATCCACCAGTGCCTGGGCCAGCCGCTGGCGCGCGCTGAGTTGCAGATCGTCCTCGCGACGCTATTCCGCCGCATTCCGACGTTGCAGGTCGCAATCCCAGTCGATCAGATCTCATTCCACCCGAATCTGTTCATCTACGGAGTAGACGACCTCCCGGTGACCTGGTAATAGAGAGGTGCAGGTAATGGAAATCCGACTCGATCACGCGAAATGCGTTGCGTCCGGGCAATGCGTGCAAGCGGCCCCGGGTGTCTTCGATCAAGACGACGATGGCATGGTCGTCTTGATCCCTGGTGACCACGCGGCGGATGATGTGGCGGTCCGGCAGGCGGTCCGTGTCTGCCCGACTCGCGTCATCGCTCTCGGAGAATGACGCCGTCGCCCGGCACCGTCATCATCGGAGGCGGCCAGGCCGGTCATCAACTCGCCATGTCTTTGCGCGACGGCGGGGACGACCGGCCGATCACGATGGTCGAGGCCGAGGGCCGGCTGCCGTACCAGCGGCCTCCCCTCTCCAAGGACTATCTCCTCGCCGATGCTGACGATGCGCTCGACCTCGCATTCGTGGCCGACCGAGACTACGCCGAGCACAACGTTCACTATCTCTCCGGCGCACGCGCGCTAAGCATTGACCGGGTCCGCCAGGAGGTGGAGCTCGATTCCACGCAGTTGCTGCCGTACGAGCACTTGGTTCTGGCTACCGGCGCCCGCGCCCGGACGCTAATGGTGCCGGGTGCGACGTTGACGGGGGTGCACACGCTGCGCTCACTTGAGGACGCGCAGCGGCTACGATCGATGCTTTCGCAGGTGACCAGTGTCGTCGTGGTCGGCGCCGGGTTCATCGGCCTCGAGTTCGCTACCTGTGCGGTCCGCCTCGGTCACCGGGTAACGGTGCTAGAGAGATCAGACCGCATCCTGCGTCGGAGCCTTTCTGAGCCGACCGCTGAATTCCTGACCAGACGTCACGCCGCCCAGGGTGTGACCATAATGACCCGCGCGTCGGTTGCCGAACTTGTCGGCTGTCGCGGAAAGGTCAGCGGCGTCCGGCTAGACAGCGGCGAGCTTCTCCCGGCCGAGCTCGTGGTCGCCGGCGTTGGCATCGAACCCAACGACGAGCTGGCTGCAGCTGCCCGGCTCAAGGTGGACGACGGAATCGTCGTCGACGAGATGCTGAGGACCAGCGATCCCGCGATCTTCGCCATCGGGGATGTGGCCAGCTTCCGCACTGGTTTCACGCCCGGCTCGGGACGGGTGGAGTCGGTGCAAAACGCTGTCGACCAGGCTCGCAGCGTGGCTCGCACGCTATTGGGGTACCCGACTCCCTATGCGGATCTACCCTGGTTCTGGACCCAGCAGGCCGGGCATCTGGTGCAGATCGCCGGCATCGGGACGGGCTCCAACGCGGTCTACGTTCGTCCCTCTGATGATCCCGATCGATTTTCCACGTTCTGCTATCGAAGCGGCCGACTGGTTGCGATCGAGTCCGTGGGGCAACCGCGGACCCACATGCAGGCAAGGCGGCTGCTATCCGCTGGAATCTCGATTCCCCCCGATTGCGTCACGGCTGAGGACCTCGATCTCGCTCGTGAGATCGACGCCGCGACTGCTCTTAGGCCTATGCCTGCGGGCCTAGGCCCGCGGGAAGGTGCGGTCCCGGGGTAGATGGCGCCTGGCGGCGCGGTGCGTAGCGTCCCTCTCATCGGCAACGAATGAGAGCAGAGGACGCACATGATTGAGATTGATGGCCTGACCAAACGGTACGGGGACAAGGCCGCCGTCGACGATCTTAGTTTCGTCGTGGAGCCGGGTGTGGTCACCGGATTCCTCGGCCCGAACGGAGCCGGGAAATCTACCACCATGCGACTGATCGCCGGCCTGGACCGGCCGACCAGTGGGAGGGTGCGGGTCAACGGCAAGTTCTACCCCGGTGCGGCCGCCCCGATGGCCGAGCTCGGCATCCTGCTGGACGCCAGGTCCGTCCATCCGGGACTGTCGGCGCGCAATAACCTGCTGGCGCTCGCCCGGACGGCCGGCATCGGCCGCCGCCGGGTGGACGAGGTGATCGAGCTGGCCGGGCTGGCGGAGGTCGCGGGCACGCGGGCCGGGGGCTTCTCGCTCGGCATGGGACAGCGCCTCGGCGTGGCCGCGGCGCTGCTCGGCCAGCCGCGGACCGTGGTCCTGGACGAGCCGGTCAACGGCCTTGACCCGGACGGTGTGCGCTGGATCCGGCTGCTGCTCAAGTCGCTCGCCGACGAGGGGCGGACGGTTTTCGTCTCCTCGCACCTGATGAGCGAGATGGCGCAGACGGCCACCCGGCTGGTGGTGCTTGGCCGCGGCAAGCTCATCACCGAGGCGAGCGTCGAGGACTTCACTAACCACGCCGCCGCCGGCGGCGGAGTCCTCGTTCGCACCCCGGAAACCGTGCGCCTCGGCCAGGTGCTCGCCGCTCCCGGTGTCACCGTCGTGAACGACGGAACGGACGTGATCCGCGTGTCCGGCACCACCGCCGAGCAGATCGGCGCGGCGGCCTGGCAGGCTCACCTGCCCGTTTACGAGCTCACCCCCACCCACGCTTCGCTGGAAGAGGCATTCATGCAAGTGACCAGGGACAGCATCGAGTACCACGCCGGAGCGACGCGATGAGCGCCGCGGTCGTCCAGGCCCCGACGATGGCTTCAGCCCCGTCCCTCGCCCCGGCGACGGTAGCGGGACCAGTGAGCCAGGCCCGCGTCGTCCGCGCGGAGTGGACGAAGCTGCGGGGGCTGCGCTCGACCTGGTGGTGCGGCCTCAGCGCGGTCGTGCTGATCGTCGGCCTGGGTGCCGCCATCGCCGAGGGGGGCGCGCCGTACAAGGTCACGGCCGCTAATACCGCCGCGATGGGGATCTCAGATTCCCTGCTTGGCCTGTTGTTCGCCCAGCTGATGCTCGGCGTCGTCGGCGTGCTCGCGTTCAGCGGCGAGTACGGAACCGGGATGATCCGCGCCACGCTGGCGGTCGTGCCGTCGCGGCTGCCGGTGCTGTGGGCGAAGCTGATCGTGCTGGCCTGCCTCGTGCTGCCGGTGACTCTGCTGTGCGCGGTGGCCGACTTCTTCACGGCGGCGGCGCTGGAGTCCGCTCGCGGCGGCTCGGTGCTCTTGCTGACCGAACCGGGCGTGCTGCGCACGGTGGTCGGCTCTTCGCTGTACCTGACCGTGGTCGTCATCATCGCCCTGGCCCTGGGCGGCCTGCTGCGCAAGACCGCCGCGGGCCTGGCGGTGTTCACCGCGGTGTTCTTCGTGGTGCCGATCGTCGTGGGGGCCCTCCCGCACTCGATCCAGCGATTCGCGGCCTACCTGCCGTCCAACGCCGGCGGCGCCCTGTGGGGCAACCCGCTGAGCACCGGGAGCCTGCTGAGCCCGTGGACCGGATTCGCGGTGCTGTGCGGGTACGCGGTCGTGCTCACCGCGGCGGCCGCCTGGCGCCTGCGCCGCCACGACGCCTAAAAGCTGCGAGGATGCAAGTATGTCCTTCTGGACACCAGTCGAGAACCCGGGAACGCGCCCACTGCGTTCCTGGGTATTCGACATTGGCTGCGCCCTGCTCGCCGCGCTGGCCTCCCTTGCGACCTTTTCCTTCGGCCAGGCCGCGCACCCCGCGCACCCTCCGCTGGCGGTAACCCTGTTCGTCGCGGTCTTGACGGCACTCGTGCTGCCGCTGCGCCGGGTCTGGCCAGGGCCGGTGTTCGGCGTCATGGTCCTGATGGCGGCGGTGCTGGCGCAGTGGCCGGTCCCGGGTGAACTGTTCCCCGTCGCGCTGGCCATCGCGCTGTACACCGTCGCGGCTACGATGAGCCGACCGGCGGCGCTCGTCGCGGCCGCGCTCGCGCTCGCGGCCGAGATCAGCGCGGCCGGCCAGGGCGGCTGGAGCGACAGCTGGCTAGCCGTGATCTTCGAGGTCATCGTGGTCGCCGGCGTCCTGATCGCGGGCCTGTACGCGAGCACCCGCCGGGCCTACCTGGCCGAGTTGCGCGACCGGGCCCAGCGGCTCGAACGCGAGCACAACCAGACCAGCGCCTTGGCCGCGGCGGTGGAGCGGGCCCGCATCGCCCGCGAGATGCACGACAGCGTGGCTCACCACCTCACCGTCATCGTGGCGCTTTCCGACGGCGCCCTGGCCGCGGTCACGCGCGCGCCGGACAAGGCAAGCGAGGCGATCCGTGGCGTGTCGAGCACCGCCAGGGAGGCGCTCGCCGAGACCCGCCAACTGCTCGGCGTCCTGAGGGACGAGGGCGGGCAGGAACTCCGACAGCCGCTCCCCGGCCTGTCCGACCTCGACGGTCTATTCACCCGGGTCCGGGCCGCCGGGCTGCCGGTCCGGTACGAACGCAGCGGTCCCCCCGCAGACACGCCGCCCGGCGTCCAGCTGGTCGTCTTCCGTCTGGTTCAGGAAGCCCTGACGAACACGATGAAGCATGGCGGCCCGGGTGCGAGCGCGGCCGTCCGGCTGCGGCTCGCACCAGGCGAGGTCCGGGTCGAGGTCGATGACGACGGGGCCGGCAGCGCCGGCGTGCCCCGCGCTCCGGGCGGGGGCCTGACCGGGATGGCCGAACGCGTCAGCGCCTTCGGCGGCGAGCTGACCTGCGGCCCGCGTCAGCCGCGGGGCTGGCACGTCACCGCCCGCCTTGGCCCCGGACCGGTGGCGGCACCGTGATCAGCGTGCTCCTGGTCGACGACCACTCCCTCATCCGGATGGGCTTCCACCTGGTCCTTGAGGGCGAAGCCGACATCGAGGTGGTCGGCGAGGCCGCCGACGGGACCACCGCCGTCGCCATGTGCTCCGCGCTGCGTCCCGACGTGGTGCTGATGGACGTCCGGATGCCCGGCCGTGACGGCATCGAGGCGACCCGCGACATCGTGACCGCCGGGCTGCCGTGCAAAGTGCTGATCCTGACCACCTTCGACCTCGACGATTACGTCTACGCCGGGCTCCGGGCCGGCGCCAGCGGCTTCCTGCTCAAAGACACCCCGCCCGCAAGCCTCATCGCCGCCATCCACACCATCGCCGCCGGCGACGCGGTCCTCGCGCCGACCGCCACGACCCGCCTCGTCCGTCAGTTCGCCACCAGCCCGCCGACCGGAGCACCCAGCAGCCACCCTGCCGCCCAGCTACGGCACGCCCTCACCAGCCGCGAGCAAGACGTCTTCTCCCGCATCGCGGCCGGCCTGTCTAACAGCGAGATCGCGGCCAGCTTGTTCCTCTCCGAAGGCACGGTGAAGATCCACGTCGGCCGGATCCTGGCCAAGCTCGGCCTGCGCGACCGCGTCCAGGCCGTCGTGCTCGCCTACGAATCCAGACTGATAACACCCGGGACGCCGCCGCCCGACGAACCGGGCCAGCCGAGCTGACGCGCCCGCCACCTGCCGCGGCCCAGCGCGGGAGTCATGGCGAGCGCGGATTACCAAGCATCCGGCGCCCACTGCGTCTGCCCGGGTCCAGAGACAGGCGGCCGGTGACGCGGAGGGCAGGATCCGTTCGGGATAATCATGAACTTGATCTTCGGCTTTTTGGGTTCGGCCAAAGGGAGAGTCCTGCGCGGGCTTTGCTTGATTACCAACCACGATGGTGCACTGATGCCGAAATTGAGGACCTAATCGCGTGCTAGGACCGGGTGACGGTGTAGGCCGGCGGGACCAGAGCGAGCTCTGCCTCGTGCGGTTGGGCGGGGGCCGGCTCGTCCGGGGCACGGAACCCGGCCGGGCTGGTGACCTGGAAGCGGTACCCCATCGCGGCTAGTTCCTTCGCGAACCTCGCGGCTGACGAGTAGTCCAGGTGCGCCCGCCAGTTGAACGACG
>DASXDG010000191.1:0-3473 GCA_036490795.1 Streptosporangiaceae bacterium | reverse complement strand
CTACAACACGGCTCGTCCACACCGGAGCCTGCAGCTGCAGGTCCCTGCCCCCGTGCCGGGAGCAGACCGCGCCCGCGTGGCGGACGGCGCGATCGAACGTCTCGATGTACTCGGTGGACTCATTCATGAGTATCGTCGCGCGGCCTGATCTTCTCGCCGCCGCGCGCGGTCCACGGCCGCTGTGGGCATTGTTGACGCAGGACTAATGCCATTACAGCGTGGGAGCGGCGGAACACCGGCGGCGTTGATAGCTGGCGAGGTGGACCGCCTTCTTCAGGAATGCCGGACTGGTGCGGTTCCTATCGGCGATATTGCACCGGTCTGGCAAGACCGCAGCGGAAACCGTGAAGTTGCACCCTTCACGCTACCCGCGGCGCAGCACGGCTCTCTCATGACGGAGCACGAGCAGCTCGGCATCCATGGAGCTATCTCGACGCGGTAGCACCGCCGGGACCGACAGCGCGCCCGGGACAGCCCGTGGAGCAGCGACCCGATCACCCAGCGATGACCCCAACGGCATGCCGGGCACCCCTTCTGAACTGCGGCGACGAATTTTCGAGCGGCGCAGCCCAGGATACGAGTGCGTTGTGTTCGGTGGGCCTTCCGCCTCGCACTCGAGGCTGAAGGGTGCAACTTGAGGGTTAGGCCGGTGCAGCAGGTCAGTCCATGATCAAGATCGGGAAACTTTGGCCTAGGGGCGGTAGGCGGGTCGCAGCAGGTCCGGTAGTGGGTGGCCGCGCACGGTGGCGTCGATGGGTGGCAGTTGGTCAAGTAGGGATGTGCCGGATGTGATGTGCGGGCTCGGCTTGGGGAGGTCGCCTTGCAGTGCGAAGTAGCTGTGCAGGCAGTCCTCAAGGGGGGTGCTGGCGTGTTCGGCGGTGTCGGCGGCTGGCGGGCGGTCAGACCGCGCCGCGTGCAGGTTGTCGAGGAGGTCTTCGCGCGGTCGGCCGCGCCAAGCGAGGATGCGGAACGGATCGTCGTCGAAGGACTCGGCGAGCAGGTAGAACGTGGCGGCGAGGTGCTTGCACGGCACCTCCCAGTCTGGGCAGGAACAGTCCAGGGACAATTCAGCGGCGCTGGCCGGGAACAAGGGCAGCCCGAGGTCGGTGAAGACGTCCTCGATGTCGTCGGGCATTTCGCCGGCCAGCAGCTTGGCCAGGTACCAGGCGTTGCCGGCGAGCTGGTGTTCCAGCTTGGCCCATTGGGCCTTGCCGAAGGCCGTGACGCCGATGCGCACGCGGTAGGGCCGTGCCCTGCTTCCCTGCACCTGCGCGGTGACCGCGCCGGCGTCGACGTGAAGGGTGATCACCTGCCCTTTGCGGGCGTAGGTGCGGCCGCGTTGTAGCCGGTTGCCGAGGCCGATGTCCTCGAGTACGGCGATGAACCGCTCCGACCACCAGGTCTGGGCGATGGCGCCGCGCTTGCTGCGCGCCTTGAGGCCGCCCTCGACGGCGCGCGGTTTCGACGGTGGGAAGAATCTACTCACCGACGGCTCCCTGCGAGAGTGCGAACAGCTCGCGCAGCTCGCCGGTGGACAGTTCGGTCAGCCAGCCCTCGCCGTCGCCGATGACCAGGTTGGCCAGCGCCTTCTTGTCCTCGATCATCTGGTCGATTTTCTCCTCCAGGGTGCCGGTGCAGACGAATTTGCGGACCTGTACGCCGCGGGTCTGCCCGATGCGGAACGCGCGGTCGGTGGCCTGGTTCTCCACTGCGGGGTTCCACCATCGGTCGAGGTGGATGACGTGGTTGGCGGCGGTGAGATTCAGGCCGGTGCCGCCGGCCTTGAGCGAGAGCAGGAAGATCGGCGGGCCCTGCTCGGATTGGAAGCGTTCGACCATCTCGTCGCGGCGTTTCTTCGGGGTGCCGCCGTGCAGGTAGGCGACGTCGGTGCCGAACCGGGCGGATAGGTGCGGCAGCAGCATTTCGGCGAACGCGGTGAACTGGGTGAAACACAGCACCCGGTCGCCTTCGGCGAGGATCTCCTCGAGCAACTCCTCGAGGCGGATCACCTTGCCGGAGCGTCGGCCGATGGGCGAGCGATCGTGCAGCACCTGCGCGGGGTGGTTGCACACCTGCTTGAGCTTGGCCATCGCGGCCAGCACGTTGCCGCGGCGCTCGATCCCCTCGGAGTTTTCGATCCTCTCCATCATATCGTCGACAATGGACTGATACAGCGACGCCTGTTCCACAGTGAGCTGGCAGTATTGTGTCATTTCGATCTTCTCGGGGAGGTCGTCGATGATCGTCGGATCGGTCTTGAGTCGCCGCAGGATGTACGGGCGGGTGATCGCACGAAGCCGCTGCGCGGGCTCGGCCGCGCCGTGCCGTTCCACTGGGATGGCGTAGCGGGTGCGGAACACCGAGGGGGAGGAGAGGATCCCCGGGTTGAGGAAGTCCATGATGGACCACAGCTCGGCCAGCCGGTTCTCCACCGGGGTACCGGTGAGCGCGACCCGGTGCGCGGCGCGGAGCCGACGCATGGCGCTGGCGGTCTGCGACAGACTGTTCTTGATCGCCTGCGCCTCGTCCAGCACCACCCGTTGCCAGTCGTAGCCGGCGAGCTCGTCGATGTCCCGGGTGCCGGTGGCATAGGTGGTGACCAGCACGTCGGTCGCGGTGAGCCGTTCGCGCAGTGCGTCGCCACGCAGCCGTTGCGGTCCGTGGTGGGCGTAGACGCGCAGCGTGGGAGCGAATTTGGCGGACTCGCGCTGCCAGTTGCCGACCAGCGACATCGGGCATAGCAACAGCGTGGGCCTGGCAGCCGGGTTCTCGGCGCGGTGCGCGGCCTCCAGGGCCAGCAGCTGCACCGTCTTGCCCAGCCCCATATCGTCGGCCAGGCATGACCCGAGCCCCAACGAGGACAGGAACGCCAGCCAGGACAGGCCGCGCTGCTGGTAGGGCCGTAAGGTGGCTTCGAACGAGTCCGGCGGGTGCACGGCCTGCAGCGATGCGGCCGCGGTGCCGGCAAGCAGCTCGCCCAACCGACCGTCGGCTTGCACACCGGTCACCGGCAGCGGCGTGTCTAGATCATCGGGGTGGCTGGCGGCCAGCGCCAGTACCTCGGCGACGGTCTTGGCCTGGTTCGGCTCGCGCCGCAGGAACTCCAGGCCCCGCCGCAGCTGCTCGGGGTCCACCGCAACCCACTGCCCACGTAACCGCACCAGCGGAGCCTTCGTCTCGGCCAGCGCCGCGATCTCCTCGCCGGTCAGCGTGTCATCCCCGACGGCGAGCTGCCACTGGAAGTTGATCAGCGAGTCGCGGCCGAAGTGGCCGCCGGTCACCACCCCGTCGGTTGGGGTGTTCGCCGAGGCCTTGAGCCCAAGCTGGGCGCGGCGGTCCCACCATGACGGCAGCAGCACACCGAAACCGGCCTCGTGCAGCGCGGGGGCGGCGACCGACAGGAACTGGTAGGCGCCGGTGGCGTCGAGCTCGAGCCCGCGCGGGGTGGCTTGGCGCAGGCCCGCGGCCAGCTC
>DASXDG010000190.1:0-28022 GCA_036490795.1 Streptosporangiaceae bacterium | reverse complement strand
GTTACCACGTCGCCACGCACGATAACGACGCGCAGAGCATCTTCGAAGGTAGCGCCAGGTTCGTTTCCGACCATGCCACCGCGGCGGGCTATCGTTGATGCTGTGCCTGAGTGGGATCCGAACAGCGACGAGGAGTCGCGCGAGGATGCCGCATGGCGCGAACTGGTCGCGAGGTTCGATAAACCGCTAAGCGCCCAGGAGCCGGTGCCGTGGCCAGAGCGGGAGGAAATGCCCGCGATAGCCCAGAGCGCGACCACTTCCGCTCCGGCACCTGGCGCGGTCTTCGAGCCCGCCGCCGCCAGGCGCGCGGCGGATGAAGATCACTTCGTACCGCCACCGCCGCCACCGCTGCCGAAGCTGGACCCGCTGTCCAAGGTGGCGTGGCTGGCACTGTTCGGCGGTCCCGGCTACCTGCTAGTAGCCACCGCGGCGCAGTGGTCGATGCCCGGATTGTTCGTTTTCATCGCGGTCGCGGCCTTCGTGGCCGGCGTCGCGCTGCTGGTATTCAGGCTGAACGACTCCGACCGGGACGACTCAGGCGACGACGGTGCGGTTGTCTAGAGAAGAAGAACTGTCCCGCAGACCTCAACCTCGCGGCCGGCAGCCCCCGCCCGGACGGCGCGGCATAAGCCCGGGCGAGGTCGGCGGCGCCGACTAGGCCGGCGTCCTGGCCGAGCTGAGCGGCCCGGATCTCGGCGAGGGGCCGGTGCCCGCCGCCGGTGAGCGCGCGCTCGAAGGCGGCCCGCGCGGGCTTGAGCAGCAGTTCGCCCGCCTCGGAAACGCCACCGCCGATCACGAAGCAGGCCGGATCGAGGATCGCGGCCAGATCGGCGAGCCCCTGGCCTAGCCACCCGCCCACGATCTGGAAGCAACGCAGCGCGGCCGGGTCGCCCTCGGTCGCCGCCTGGGTGATCCGGGGGCCGGAAATGCCCTCGACGGCGCCGCCGCCGAGTTGCAGCAGCCTGATCGCGCCTTCCGGCGTGCGCCGGGCGAACTCGCGTGCCTCGGCGACCAGCGCGCTGCCGCTGCAGTATTGCTCCCAGCAACCGCGGTTCCCGCAGCCGCAGAGCCGGCCGTCCGGCACCACGCGCATATGGCCGGGTTCACCGGCTATCCCCCACCGGCCACGGTAGAGCTGCCCGTCGATGATGATGGCGGCACCGATCCCGGTGCCCACCGCGACCAGCACGACGTCGGAGTAGCCGCGTGCCGCGCCGAACCTGGCCTCGGCCCATGCCGAGGCGTTGGCGTCGTTCTCGACCAGGACCGGACGGCCGAGCCGCTCCTCGACGCGCTGCTTGAGCGGTTCGTCCCGCCAGGCGAGGTTGGGTGCGAACAGCATGGTCGCGCGCGCAGCGTCCACGAACCCGGCCGCGCCGAGCCCGATCGCCGACACCTCATGGCCGGCGAGCAGGTCGGTGACCACCCCGGCAATGGCCCGTTCGGTCTGCATGGGGCTGGCGGCGGGCGTGGAGCGTTTCAGCTTGGCCACGATCCGGCCGTCGACGTCAACAACTCCCGCCGCTACCTTCGTGCCACCGACATCGACTCCGATGGCTAGCGTCATTAGGAAGCCTTGTCCTGGTGACTTTCGTCAGGGGGCGGGGTCTTCATCACCTGCTCGACGGCGGAGAACGCGTCCTGAACCACCGATGCCAGGACGCCGCCCGCGCTCGCCAGGCGGTCTCCGAGGCCGGGCCCCGATGCCCGCATCCGGCGGGCGGCCTGGCACACCGGGCACCACTGGCACTCGGGCGGCTCATCGGGCGGCGGCTCGGATGTGGCCGTCCCCCAGATGTCTCCCTTGTCGCGCTTGGCCTGGGTCTGGCCGAGGCTGCGGCGCACGTTGCCGGCGACCTGGTTGGCCATGCTGCGCGCGCCGGCCTTCATCAGCCAGCGCTGCATGTCGGAGACGGCGTCGCCGGACTGCCTGCCTTGCCGCCCGCTGCCCTGCCGCCCGCTGGACGGCTTGCTCACGCGGCCTTCGGCTGGTTTATCCGCCGGAGTGCTGGACGGCACGTTCGGCGGCTCGGTGAACCTGCCGACTGATCCGTCAGTGCGCCAGTCGCTGTACCGCCCGTCCGCCGGCTTACCCTCTGGTTCGCTGGCCGGCCGGCTGTCACCGTGCTGGTCTCCAAAGGCCTGACCCTCATCGCTGGGCTGGCTTTCACTGGACTGGCCTTCGCTGGACTGGCCTTCGCTGGACTGGCTTTCACTGCCATCCATAGGCGATTCGGACACCTGGCGCCTCCCTTCATCGATCGTACCCGCTACCACTGCAGGACATGGGGTGCGCCCGTTGCCCGGAAATGCCCCACATTGAGACATTCCGTGATTCCGATCCTAGTGCGGCTTGCCAGCGGCTGATGCACATGCCCGAACAGTGAGTACCTCGGCCTGGTCCGCTTAATCATTTCGAGCAGCGCCACACTCCCCTGCTCCATCCGCCTGGCCACTGTGTCATAGAGCAGTTCCGGCACCGCGGGCGGGATGTGCGTGCACAGCACGTCCACCGGCCCGATCGCGTCAAGCTTGGCCCGGAACTCCTCTTCGCTTATCTCGTTCGGCGTCCGGTACACCGAGTACAGCCCCGCGCCCGCGAAGCCGAACCTCCATCCGCCCAGTTCGACCACGCCACCGTCCACCACGGTGTGCCCTGGCTTGAGGTAGCTGGCCCACTTCCGCGGCACATCGACGTTGCCGTAGGTCAGATAGGCCGGTTCCGGGAGCGCACCGAAAAGCTCCGCATACTGTTTATCGATTGCTTGATCGAAGACAGTAGTGATGTTATTATATTGTCCAAACAGACGCCCTGACAGGGCCCGAGCCTCGTCGAATCGCTTCGCCGTCCGCAGGTCGATGTACTCGCGTGCTCGTTCCGCGCCGAACAGGTCCGCGAAAATCCCTTGGCCGGGGTCGGCGTAGTCGAGGAACAGCAGCAGGTCGCCGAGGCAGATGAGCGCGTCCGCGCCGACGGCCGCGCCAGCTAGCGCGTCCGTCCTGCCGTGGACGTCGCTCACCACGTGAACTCGCATTCCCACACCGTATGGCGCCGGCGCCGCGCACGGCTATTGCCCGCTGCGCGATGCGGGGTTCTAAGCTGTACCCACCAGTAGCGGTACCGGACGAGGAGTCCCCTGTGCGCGAATTCAGCCTTCCTGCCCTCGCGGAAGTCCCGGCGGACGCCAGCCTGGCCGATGTGGTTTTCCGGCGCGCGGCGGAGCAGCCGCAGGCCGTGATCATGCGCCGCCCGGCCGGTGACGGCTGGTCCGACGTCACCGCCGCCACCTTCAAGGACGAGGTGGTCGCGCTGGCCAAGGGCGTGGTCGCCGCCGGGATCGGCGCCGGGGACCGGGTCGCGGTGCTATCCCACACCCGCTATGAGTGGACGCTCATCGACTACGCGCTGTGGACAGCGGGGGCGGTCAGCGTTCCGGTCTATGAGACCTCTTCGGCCGAGCAGGCCGAGTGGATCTTGAGCAACTCGGGCGCGAAGGCGTGTTTCGCCGAGACCGCGGAGTTCGAGGCGATGATCGAGGGCTTCCGCGACCGGGTGCCCGCGCTGGAGCAGGTGTGGCGGATCGATGCGCTGCAGACGCTGACCGACGGCGGCAAGGCGGTCGAGGACGAGGAAATCACGGCCCGGACCGCCGCGGTGAAGGCCGCGGACCTGGCCACGCTGATCTACACCTCGGGGACCACCGGCCGACCCAAGGGATGTGAGCTCACCCATCAGAACCTGCTGGCCGATGTGCGCAACGCGTTCATGGGCCCGCTGGCGGGCGTGACCGGCGTCAGCGGGGCGAGTACGCTGCTGTTCCTGCCGCTCGCGCACGTCTTCGCCAGGATCATCGAGGTCGGGTGCATCGAGGGCGGCGTGGTGCTCGGCCACTGCCCCTCGCTGACCGAGATCCTGCCCGCGCTCGCCTCCTTCCAGCCCACGTTCATCCTGGCCGTGCCAAGGGTCTTCGAGAAGGTCTTCAACGGCGCTCAGCAGCGGGCGGACGCCGAGCACAAGGGCGCGATCTTCGGGCGAGCCGCCGAGGCGGCTATCGCGTACAGCCGTGCGCTGGATTCCGGCTCAGGTCCCGCCTTCGGGCTGCGGCTGCGGCACGGCGTGTTCGACAAGCTGGTGTACGCGAAGCTGCGCGCCGCGCTCGGCGGCAGGGTGCAGTACGCGGTTTCCGGCGGTGCCGCGCTGAACGAGCGCTTGTGCCACTTCTTCCGCGGCATCGGGGTCACCATCCTTGAGGGCTACGGGCTGACCGAGACGACCGCGGCGGCAACCGTCAACCGGCCGGACCGGGTCAAGATCGGTACCGTGGGCCGGCCACTGCCCGGTGTCGCGCTCAGGATCGACGATGACGGCGAGGTGCTGATCAAGGGAGCGAACGTCTTCACCGGCTACTGGGATAACACGTCGGCGACCGCCGACACCTTCGCCGGGGAGGGCTGGTTCCGTACCGGCGATATCGGCGAGATCGACGACGAGGGTTTCCTGTCCATCACCGGCCGGAAGAAGGAACTGATCGTCACCGCCGGCGGCAAGAACGTGGCGCCGGCCGTGCTCGAAGACCGGCTGCGCAGTGCCGCCCTGATCAGCCACTGCATGGTCGTCGGCGACGGCAAGCCGTTCGTGGCGGCGCTGATCACGCTGGACGAGGAGGCGCTGGAACCGTGGAAAGCCAAGCACGGCAAGCCCGCCGACGCCTCGGTCGCATCGCTGAGGGACGACCCCGAGCTGGTCGCGGACGTGCAGGCCGCCGTCGACGACGCGAACAAGGCGGTGTCCCGTGCCGAGTCGATCAAGAAGTTCCGGGTCCTTGACGTCGACTTCACGCAGGAGGCAGGCCAGCTCAGCGCGAAGCTGGGCATCCGGCGCGCGGTGCTGATGAAGGACTTCGCCGACGAGATCGAGGCACTGTACGCCTGAGCCCGCGCTTGCCGGGCCTGTTAACCGACTCGCCGGCCCCTGTCCCGGCGGCGGGCGCTCGGCTCGTGCAGCAGCGGCCCTGACGTCCGGAACATGAACTCGGCGAAGGTGTCCGGTGCCTTGGCTCGCTCTGGCACCCACCGGTCAGCCGCGCTGGCGAGCGCCACGAGCCTGCGTTGCGCGTAGTTGAGGTCAGCGACCGTCCGGGAGACGCGGTGGACGATCCGGCGGGCTGCACGCCTGATCATGGCTCCTCCTAACGGCCAGCCCCCCGGCCGGTCATAACTGGAGTCTCCCGCTAAGACCCCCCGCGGGACATGGGAAGAATTGCCTATTTCGCGGCCCGGACAGTGCCTTAGCGCCTTAGCCGAACTCACACGCTAGCTGAGCAGGGCTTCCAGCCGGGCCGCGCCGAGTTCCCTGCGCCACTCGCGGTCGACCCAGGCCTTGCCCTTCTCCCCCATCGCCCGCGCCTTGGCCGGGTCGGCGAGCAGGTCGACGATGCGTCGCGCCACTGTCCCCCGGTCACCGCCGCGGACCACGTAGCCGGTCTCGCCGTCGAGCACGGCGTCGGGGGCTCCGCCCGAGTCGCCGACGACCACGGGCAGGCCAGTCGCCGAAGCCTCCAGGTAGACGATGCCCAGGCCTTCCACGTCGAGGCCGCCCCGCCGCGTGCGGCACGGCATCGCGAATACGTCCCCGGCCTCGAAGTAACCGGGCAGTTCGGCCTGCGGGACCGAACCGGCGAACACCACGGCGTCGCTCACGCCCAGCCGGCCGGCCAGCCGCTCCAGGTCTTTACGGTAGGGCCCGCCGCCGACCAGGAGCAGGGTCGCGTCGCTGATCTCGCGGCGAACCGCCGGCCAGACCTGGAGCAGCGTGTCCTGGCCTTTCCTCGGCACCAGCCGCGATACGCATACGACCACCGGCCGGCCGGTCAGGCCGAGCCGTTCCCTGATCTGCGCGCCAGCGGTATTTGGCCGGAACTCATCGGTGTCCACGCCGGGCGCCAGCTGGACCATGCGCGCGACCGCACCGGGAGACAGTGCGCGAGCCATCCGGGCCCTGAAGTACTCGCCGAGGTAGGTCAGCGTGTCGACCTCATCGCCGATCCTGCGCAGCAACGCGCGGGCGCCGGGCAGCGCCGCCCAGCCTGCCTCGTGCCCATGGGTGAGGCCTACCGCCCTGATGATGCCGGCGGACTTGCGCAGCGTCGGCGTGATCAGGCCGAGTGGGGCGGCGGCGCCGAATAGCACGGCCTCACACTTGTGTTCCCTGGCGATGGCAGCCGCCCGGCGCGCCACCGTGGGAACCGGCAGCATCAGCGAGGTCGGATGCCGCACCACGGGGAACGGCTGCTCGGCGTCGAACTCGGCCGCGCCCTGCCATTTCGGCGCGTAGACGGTCACCATGCCCTGCGGCAACCGGGTCGCCAGCGCGTGCACGAACGACTGGATACCACCCTGGCGAGGCGGAAAGTCGTTGGTAACGATGAGCGTCCGGAGCACCGCACGAGTGTACCGGGAGGGCGGCCTTACGGCGCTACGGCTCCGTCGGCGTTCTCCGCGTACCACGGAGTGTCTTCCGGTATCTCCTCGACGTTCATGCCCGGCAGCGGCGCGTCGATGATCATGCCGTGGCCCACGTACATCGCGACATGGCTCTCGCCGTTGTAGTAGATCAGGTCGCCTGGCTGCAGGTCGGACATGGAGATGTGCGGCAGCGCGGCCCACTGCGAGTACGTGTCGCGGGGAATGGCCACTCCCGCCGCCGCCCAGGACTTCATCATGAGTCCGGAGCAGTCAAAGCCCTGATTGCACGGGCCGGTACCGCCGAAGACGTAAGGGCAGCCGAGCTGGGCGTACGCGAACGCGATCGCCGCGTCGGCCTGACTACCTGTCGGCAGATCCGGCGGCGGCGGAGGGGTCGTGGTGCCGGTGCCACCCCCGCCCACGGTGGTGCTCGCCACTTGCTGCCGCTGCTGGTAGGTGAGGCTGGCCAGCGTCGTCTTCTGGACCGTGATCAGGTGGCTGAGCGAGGACTTGCGGGACCCGAGCTCGCTCTTCAGCGAGGTGATGCCCGCCTCGGTCCGCTGCATTTCCTGCTGAACGCCACTCAGCTGGCTGGCGGAGGCCAGCAACTGCTGGGTCTCGTCGTCGCGGCTGCTGGACAGCTGCAGGAGCAGCGATCCTTCCTGCAGCACCTGCTGAGGGTTGCCCGCGGTGAGCACGCCGGCGATGGACGTCGAGCCGGTGTCCTCATAAGCGGAGGCGGCGATCTGGGAGACGGTCAGCTGAGCCTGCTTGAACTGCGTCTCGGCGTGGTTGTAGTTCGTGGTGACCTGCTTGAGCTGCTGCTGCGCGGACGTCAGCTGCGCCTCGACCTGGTCGTACTGCTCGGACACCTTGTTGAACTGGGTGGTCAGCGAGTTCACCTTGGCCTGCACCTGAGCGATCGTCGGCTTGGGCGCGGCGCCAGCGTTCACGGTCGCCACACACAGCAGCGCGCCAACCGCTACTAGTCCCGCAGCAGCCGCCACACCGCGGCGGGACCGGGACATCCTGCCCGTTAGCCGCGTACCCACGTGCTTCCCACGCTCCCTAGCTCCCCGCGTCTCGTTTGCGGTCGACATGTCCGGAGCCCCGTTACTGACCAGTCAAAACTCTTGGCAAGCGTAGTGAAGAGCGATCCGGCGATTCAACCGGTTCGCCTAAGATCAACCACTTCATTACGATGCCGCGGTTTGTCAGCGAAACAACGGCTCCCGCAGTATCATCACGACGCCTTCGTCGCCGGAAACACCCAGGTACGGGGCGCCGGCAGGGGCACCGGTCCGGCGTTCAAGCGTAGTGGCGGCACCATACCAGCGTCCGCGAGAACGCGCAGCGCGCGCATTTCCTCGGCACCTAGATACCGTGCCGAACTCCGTGGCGCCAGGACCGTCACCACGCAATCCTGGCACGCGTCGCCGCGCGTGTCACACCGACGGCAATCAATTCCCATGATTCCTCCTCGCACTTTCGCTCTCCGTGAGTCGATGGCCACACCGTAGCGAGGGGGTCTGACATTTTCGGGACCGCGGCTCCGCGCCTGTGGCTCTCGAACACCATGGCGTCAGCTCGGTCGTTAAGGGTCGCGCGGCGGGCCGTCACCGAAAATGTCGGTGGTCCCGTCTACCGTTGGAACCGTGAGCATCACTGCGCCCGTATCGGCGCCGCCCGAGGACGCGGCGCTCGCCGACCTGGATTTCGCCGTCGTCGACCTGGAGACCACTGGATGGACGCCGCAGGACGCGGCGATCACGGAGATCGGGGTGGTGCGGGTCCGCGGTGGCATTCGGCGCGGCGAGTTCGCGTCGCTGGTCAACCCCGGCACGCCGGTGCCCTCCAGCATCGAGGAGCTCACCGGCATCACCGACTGGCTGGTCGCCGCCGCCCCCGGGCTCGCGACCATCCTTCCCGGCCTGCTGCGCTTCGCCGACGGCTGCGTGCTGGTCGCGCACAATGCCCCCTTCGACATGGCCTTCCTGGCCGCCGCGTGCGCCGCCTGCGGGCTGACCTGGCCAGGGTTCACCGTCCTCGACACGGTGCTGATGGCCAGGCAGGTCATGGAACCCGATGAGGTGCCCGACTGCAAGCTGAGAACGCTGGCCAGCTTCTTCGGCGCGAAGACGGCGCCGAACCACCGTGCCCTGGCCGACGCGCGCGCGACCGCCGACGTCTTGGACAGCCTGATCGAGCGGCTCGCCCGCAGAGGGATACACACGATCGGCCAGCTCAACGCCATGCTGGAGGCCGCCGCCGCGCAGGCGGCAGCCGAGGCCGCGGCCAGAGCGGCGGCCGAGGCCGCGGCAGCTGAGGCCGGAGCGACAGCCGAGACGCCGACGCCGCAGGCGCGTACGCCGGTCCCCCCACCTGGCCAGTCTCAAGTCGTAGTAGGTTAGGCGCGGAGCCAGCAGCACCCGGGGAGGTATTCAGTGGTCACCGCGATCGTCCTGGTCAAGGCGGAAATCCAGCGCATCCCTGAAGTCGCCGAGGAGATCGCCCAGATCAACGAGGTCAGCGAGGTGTACTCGGTGACCGGTGAGTTCGACTTGGTCGCCATGGTGCGGGTGCGGACCCACGAGGAACTAGCCGGCGTCATTCCCGGCCGCCTCAACAAGGTGCCTGGCGTTACTCACACCGAGACCCACATCGCGTTCCGCACGTACAGCCGCCACGACCTGGAAGCCGCGTTCTCCCTCGGCCTGACCGAGGCCTGACCCGCCCGCGCCGGCCCGCGCCGCCAACGCCGCCAACGCCGGCTCGCGCTGCCCGCGCTGCCCGCGCCGCAGCCGCCGCCGCAGCCGCAGCGATGTCACACCGGTCACTGGCACCACTCCCGCCGCTTAGCGTCCCGGCCACCTGTCGATTAGTGCGGAACTTTGGCTTTTCACGGAGGAAAACTCTGCTGTGAGCATGGTTTTTTGCCGCGTTGGACTTTATTACCGCGCTAATAATTCTGTTGGCGGTGCCAGAGAGGACATTGTGGCGACTTGGTATCGGTGCGACCACTGATACCGGTGGGGTCGCCACCTGGGGTACCGAAGGGTGACGGACGCTACAACGGACGCGCCAAGCCGCCCGCCACCCCGCCGAGATACCGACGGCTCGCCGCCAGCTATTCGGCGGGGCGGGTCTGGGCTAGGCGGCGGCTGGCGGCGGTCCAGCGGGTTAGCAGGTCGGCGGCGGCGCCGGTGTCTATGGCTTGGGCGGCGCGGGAGTAGCCGTCGGCCAGCGCCGACACCAGGGCGGAAGGACCGGGGACCCCGGCCGCCGCGGCCAGGGCGGCGGCGGCGTTGAGCAGGACGATGTCCCGCACCGGGCCGGTGGCACCGTCCAGGACCGACCGCACCACGGACGCGTTGAACGCGGCGTCGCCGCCGCGCAGATCGGAAATCGAGCAGCGGGGCAGGCCGAGGGCGGACGGGTCGAACGTCGTCGACGCCATTTCTCCCCCGTGCACCACCCACACGTCGGACGGCCCGGTCGTGGTCAGTTCGTCCAGCCCGTCAGTGCCGCGGAATACCAGCGCCGAGCAGCCGCGCTCGGCCAGTACACCCGCGATCACCGAGCCCATCCGGGGGTCGGCCACCCCCACCGCCATCGCCGACGGCCGGGCCGGGTTGGCCACCGGGCCAAGCGAGTTGAAGATGGTCGGCACCCCCAGTTCACTCCGGGTCGGACCGGCGTACCGCAGCGACGGGTGATAGAACGACGCGAACAGAAACGTGATCCCGACCTCGGCGGCGAGCGCGGCCGAGGCCGCCGGGGGCAGGTCGATCACCACACCGAGCGCCTCGAGCACGTCGGCGGCGCCGCAGGCCGAGGACGCGGCCCGGTTGCCGTGCTTGACCATCCGCGCACCCGCCGCCGCCGCCACGATCGCGCCCATCGTGGACACGTTCACCGTGTGCGCGCCGTCACCGCCCGTGCCCACCAGGTCGACCACATGCCCGGGCACATGGATGGGCGTCGCGTGCGCGAGCATCGCCCGGGCCAGGCCGGTCATTTCCGCGACGGACACGCCCTTCATCCGCATCGCGATCGCGAAACCCGCGATCTGCGCTGAGGTCGCCGCCCCGTCCATGATCTCGCCCATGGCCCACTCGGCCTCGTCGGAAGTCAGCGACTCGCCACGAGTCAGCGGGCCTAGCAGAGCCGGCCAGGTCGTTCTGTTATCCATGGGCTTTTCCTGGCCTTAAGAGCCGACAGCGGCCCGCTGCCGCATCAAGCCGGCGAGCTCGCGAGCCAGGGCGATCGGGTCGATCGGGTGGCTGATCACCGCGTCCGCGCGGGACCAGGTGGCTAGCCAGCCATCGTCGACCCGGCCGGTGATCAGCAGCACCGGCGGGCAGTTGTAGATCTCATCCTTCGCCTGACGGCAGACGCCCATGCCTCCCGCGGGCTGGGCCTCCCCGTCGAGAATCATCACGTCCGTGCCGCGATTGTCCAGCAGGCGGAACAACGCTGGCTCGGTCGCCACCTCTATTACAGTGGCTTCCGGCACGTCCATGGCGGGGCGCGAGCCGATGGCGAGCTTAATCTGAGCTCGGACATCCGCGTCGTGGCTGTACACAACGACCTTCATGAGATGCCATGCTACCGATAGCGCGGTAACAGCACGGCCGCAGTAGTCATCAAAGACGGGGGGTCGCGTGGCGATCCCCTACGCGTTGTCGTAATAATGGGCTCCGTGGCGACAGCATCAGCGGAGATAACTCCTCGTTCGCCGGCGAGCAGGCCCAACCTGGTCAGCGTCGGCACCATCATCTGGCTGTCCTCCGAGCTGATGTTCTTCGCGGCTCTGTTCGCGATGTACTTCACCATCAGGTCGGTGGACAAGGGTCAAAGCATTCACTGGCCTGGCGCTCACCTGGACATCGCGCTCGGCTCGGTCAACACCACGGTGCTGCTGCTGTCCAGTGTGACCTGCCAGATGGGCGTGTTCGCGGTGGAACGCGGCCAGATCAGGCGGGTCGGGTCGCTGTTCCAGCCGATGAAGTGGGGCCTGCGCGAGTGGTACGTGCTGTCCTTCCTGATGGGCTTCTACTTCGTATGCGGCCAGGCGTATGAGTACCACGACCTGATCACGAAGCAGGGACTCACGCTGTCCTCGAGCAACTACGGCTCGGTGTTCTACCTGACCACGGGTTTCCACGGCCTGCACGTGACCGGCGGACTCATCGCGTTCATCTTCCTCCTGGGCCGTACGTATGCCGCCAAGAGGTTCACTCACGAGCAGCAGGTCAGCGCCATCGTCGTGTCGTACTACTGTCACTTCGTCGACGTTGTGTGGATCGGCCTGTTCACCACCATTTACCTCATCCACTAATAGACCAAGGGACAGCGAGTTGAGCTGGATCATCGCCAGGCGGAGGCGCCCGGTAGCCGGCTACGTGGCCCTGCTGCTCGGACTCGTCGTCGTCGCCGCGGTTTACGCGGTAGTCACGGGTACCGGCGGGGCTCAGGCGTCGCCAAACCAGGCGCAGCAAGGCATCGCAGAAGGCAAGAGCCTGTTCGTCCAGGCCTGCTCGAGCTGCCACGGCATGGACGCGCAGGGCACGGTTACCGGACCCAGCCTGATCGGGGCCGGCGCGGCCGCCGTCGACTTCCAGGTGTCCACCGGCCGCATGCCGCTCAAGGAGCCGGACGCGCAGGCCCCCAGCAAGCCGGTGACGTTCACGCCGCAGCAGATCTACGACATCGCCGACTACATCGCCTCCCTGGGCGGCGGCCCCGCGATCCCGACCGCGCAGCAGGTGGACACGTCCGGCGCCAACACCGGGCTCGGCTCGCAGCTGTTCAGCGCCAACTGCGCGCAGTGCCACGGTTTCGCCGGCGCGGGCGGCGCCCTCACCTACGGCAAGACCGCCCCGGCGCTCAACACCGCGACGCCCACCCAGATTTACGAGGCCATGCTGACCGGCCCGGAGGCGATGCCAGTCTTCGGTGACGGCACGATCACGCCGCAGGCCAAGCGCGACATCATCGCGTTTATCACGCAGACCCGCACCGAGCCGAACCCGGGTGGCTTCTCGCTAGGCCGCACCGGTCCGGTCACGGAGGGCCTGCTGGTCTGGCTCGGCGGGCTCGGCTTCCTGGTCCTGATCGCCATGTGGCTGACCGCTAAGCGGCGGCAGCCGCACGCGACGCTAGAACCCTCGGGGACGGAACAGAACCATGAGTGAGATCGAAGAGGGCCCGATCCCCCCGCACAGGGTGATCGGCACTCCCGCGCCGGCGCCGAACCTGCTGGCAGAAACCGACCAGAACGACGGCGAATTGGCCGAGGGCAGCCTCCCCACCGACCCGGAGTACAAGGATCACGCTGACCGCGCGGAAAAGATCGTGGCGGCGTGTTTCGTGCTCGCATTCCTGGCCGGGTGCGGGTTCGTCGCCGCTTATGTGGGTCTAGAGGTCCACTCGGTCGACGCGGCCCTGCGGTCCAACCTGGCGCTCGGCACCTCGCTGGCGGTCGTGCTGCTCGGTCTGGGCGCCGGCTCGATCATCTACGTCCGGCACGTCATGCCGGACGTAGAGATCGAGGAGCAACGCCACGACATGCGGTCCGCTCCCGAGGCACGGGAGGAGTTCCAGGAGTTCGCGGTCGCGGGCGGCCGGGCCAGCCAGCTCGGCAAGCGCAAGCTGGCGCGGCGCACGCTGATGCTCGCCACGGCGCCGCTGGCCGCCGCACCCATCGTGCTGCTGCGCGACCTCGGGCCGCTGCCCGGCACCTCGCTGCGGCACACGGTCTGGTCCCCCGGCAGGCGGCTGCTGATCTACGGCACGAACCAGCCGGTGACAAGCGCCTCGTTCGAACCCGGCTCGATGATCACGATCGTGCCCGAGGGATACACGGACGACGCGGACGAGCTGGCCAAGGCCACCGTGATCGCGATCAAGTTCCGCCCCGGCGAGCTGAACATCCCGACCATGTACAATGGCGGGACGCTGATCGGCACGAAGAACTGGGCGGTCGACAACATCGTCGCCTACTCCAAGATCTGCACCCACGTCGGCTGCCCGGTCGCGCTGTACGAGCAGACCACACACCACATCCTGTGCCCGTGTCACCAGTCGACGTTCGACGCGGCCACGGGTGCCACTGTCATCTTCGGCCCGGCTCCGCGTCCGCTGCCGCAGCTGCCGATGACGGTCAATGACGAGGGGTACCTGGTCGCCAAGAGCGACTTCACCCAGCCGGTCGGCCCGAGCTTCTGGGAGCGCGGATGAGCACCCCAACTACCGACGTTCCCAAGCCCGTCGCCGGAGTCGGCGGCTGGCTGGACGACAGGTTCCACGGTGCGCGCGGCATGCGCGTGTTCATGCGCAAGGTGTTCCCTGACCACTGGTCGTTCATGCTGGGCGAGATCGCGCTCTGGTCGTTCGTGATCTTGCTGCTGACCGGGACGTTCCTGGCGCTGTTCTTCGTCCCGTCGACGAGCGACACGATCTACCACGGGTCCTACACCAAGCTCGACGGCATCTCGATGAGCCAGGCGTACGCGTCCACGCTGCGGCTCTCCTTCGACGTGCGCGGCGGCCTGCTGCTCCGCCAGGTCCACCACTGGGCCGCGAACCTGTTCATGGTCGCGATCATCGCGCACATGCTCCGGGTATTCTTCACCGGCGCGTACCGCAAGCCGCGCGAGGTCAACTGGCTGATCGGCATCGGGCTGTTCACCCTGGCGCTGGTCGAGGGCCTGTTCGGCTACTCGCTGCCGGACGACCAGCTGTCCGGTGCGGGCCTGCGGATCTTCGAGGGCGTGCTGCAGGGCATCCCGATCGTCGGCACTTACGCGGCGTACTTCCTATTCGGCGGGCCGTTCCCGGGCAACTCGATCGTGCCGCGGATGTACATCCTGCACGTGTTCCTGATCCCCGGCCTGATCCTGGCGCTGATCACGGCGCACCTGTTCATCATGGTGCACCAGAAGCACACGCAGATGCCGGCCCTGGGCAACACCGAGAAGAACGTGCGCGGCCAGCCGTTCTTCCCGTACTTCATCGCCAAGGGCCAGGCGTGGTTCTTCTTCATCTTCGCCGCGCTGGTGCTGCTGGCCACGTTCGCGCAGATCAACCCCATCTGGCTGTACGGCCCGTACACGCCGGTGGCGATCTCGTCCGCCTCCCAGCCCGACTTCTACATGGGCATCCTGGAAGGCTCGCTGCGCATCATGCCCGCCTGGGAGACCAACTTCCTCGGGCACACGATCAGCTGGTCCGTGCTGATCCCGGCGGCACTGCCGCTCGGCATCATCTTCACCGGCGCCGCGCTGTGGCCGTTCTTCGAGCAGTGGGCGACCGGCGACAAGTCGTTCCACAACATCAACGACCGGCCGCGGAACGCGCCAATCAGGACCGCGACCGGCATGGCGGCCGTCGTATTCTACGGAGTGCTGTGGGCGGAGGGCGCCAACGACGTCCTCGCCGACCGGTTCCAGATACCGCTGTACACGATCACCTGGATAGCCAGGGTGCTCGTGTTCGTCGGACCGGCCGTCGCGTTCTGGGCCACTAGACGAATCTGCATCGGCCTGCAGCGCAAGGACGCCGGCGAACTGGCCCACGGCTACGAATCCGGCATCATCAGGCAGCTGCCGAACGGCGCGTTCATCGAGGTGCACCAGCCGGTCTCGCCCGAGGCGGCGGCCGTGCTCAGCGCCAAGAAGCCGCTCGAGGCGCTTCCCGGCCCGGAGACCGCCGACGTCAACGGCGTCCCGGCACCGTCCAGCCGGGGCCTGCTCGGCAGGGCACGGGCCAAGGCCAACCGGGGCTTCATCGAGACGATCCCGCCGCTAGAGAGCCACAACGGGCACGAGAACGGGCACGATAGCCTCGACGGCGGCCAGCACGCGGCCATCGGTGCTCCCGCTGACACGCACGGAGAAGACTAGGGTCCACGTCGCTGGGACGAGCCCGGATACCTTCCGAGGAAGGAGGATGGTCGCATGACCGCAACGGCGCTCGTCCCGCGTACCAGGACTCCCGGCCCGAACCAGATACGGCGATACCGTCCGGGTCCCGATCGGACCCAGGCGGTATCTTTATCTGCTCGGCGCCTGATCCAGCCCCAGTTCACCCGCCGGGACATCCGGGTACTCGACGCGCCGATCACCGGCCCGGTCAGGCCGGGTCGCCCTTGAGGGTGAAGCCGCGCAGCAGCTTGACGGCCAGGGCCAGGGCGAGCACGGTGACGATGACGCCCATGATGACGCTGGTGCTGACCGTCAGGCCGGCGTTGAGACCAGCATCGTCGGTGATCCCGTTGGCCACCCCGAGCGCGTAGTGGCTGACCGACAGCAGGCGCGCGCCGCTCACGAAGTTACTGAGCAGGCTCTCCCAGACCAGCACGTAGAGCAGCCCCACCGCGATGGCCCTGGTGGTGGCGACAGACACCATCACGAAGATCGCGTTGTAGATCACCGCCCCGACCACCGCGCCGATGAACAGGCCCAGGGCGAGCTTCCCCGCGCTGATCGGGATGCCAGGACTCTGGTGCACGAGCTGGCCGCCGTTCTGGAGCGCCTGGACGACCAGGGTCGGCGGAGTCGATCCCCCGCCGGAAATCAGCGCGGCGATCGCCTCTGGTACCGCGGCGAACAGCACGGTCAGGGCGGTCGCCACGATGTACTTGGTCAGCACCACCGACAGACGGCGCACCGGCGTGGCGAGCAGGTGGATGATGCTGCCGTCGTCGATCTCGGCGCCGAGCACGCTGGTGCCGATGATCAGCGCGGTAAGCGGCAAGAGGACGGTGAACCCGAATGTGCCGAGCACGTGGCTCGGCCAGGGCCGCGACGCCGGGTGCGCGGTCCGCAGCAGCAGCGTGAAGACGATCAGGATCACCGCCGGCAGCGAGAACAGCAGCGCCCGCTTGCGGCCCAGCGTGGCGCGGAGAGTGATCCTGGCAACCGTGGTATTAAACAGCACCGTATTACTCCGAGATGAGGTAGGCGAAGACGCTTTCCAGGGATTCGTCGGTGGGCAGCAGTTCCCTGAGGCTGATGCCGTTGTCCCTGGCGAGCACCGCGATGTCCGAGCAGAACGCGCCGAAGTCAGACGCGCGCACCTGCAGGCAGCTCTGCGACCCCCCAGCGGCGGTCGCCATCGGACGTCTGGCCAGCTCCACGGCGGTCACCGCCGGCCGTCCGATCAGCACCGCGCCGAGCCGCCGGTCGTCGGAGGAACGCACCGTGAACACGTGCGGCCTGCTGGTCATCAGCCTGCGGATGGCACGGAAGTCACCGGAGGCCGCGAGCCGGCCCGCCACCATCACCTGGATGGTGCCGGACAGCCGTTCCACTTCCTCCAGGATGTGCGAGCTGAACACGATCGTCCTGCCCTCGCTGCCCAGCTTGTCGAGCAGGTCCATCATGTGCAGCCGCTGCCGCGGGTCCATGCCGTTGAACGGCTCGTCGAGCAGCAGCGTGTTCGGGTCGTGCACCAGCGCCGCCGCGACCTTGATCCGCTGCCGCATGCCCTTGGAGTAGGTGGCGATCTTCCGGTCCGCGGCGTCGTTCATGTCGAGCATGTCGATGGCCCGTTTCGCGGCCGCCGATGGATCCGGCAGGTCGTGCAGCTTCGCGGTCGCGACGACGAATTCCTTCCCGGTGAGGAAGGCGTAGACCGAGTCGCGCTCGGGCACCAGGGCGACCTGCCGGTAGATGGGCGGGTTACGAAAGCTCGGCTGCCCGTTGATGGTGAGTTCGCCGCGCGATGGCGGCAGGAATCCCGCGATCATGTGCATGAGCGTGGATTTGCCAGCGCCGTTCGGCCCGAGCAGGCCGGTGACACCCGGCCCGATCGACATCGTGATGTCGTTGACGGCGACCACGTTGCCGTACCAGCGGCTCACGTTAAGCAGTTCGATACTCATGAGCGACTCACCTTCCGGTACCTCGCGGCCAGGCCCCCGAGGCAGGCCGCGAGGACTATCAGCGCCACCAGGCCGTAAAGCGGCCCGTAGTGGCCCAGCTTGTAGGGGTCGAGCCCCTCGTTCGTGCCGCCGAGCCAGATCCGCACGCCGTCGATGATCGTGAACGGGCTGAGCAGCCCGCCGAGCTGGGCACCGGCGCTGACCGAGGTGACCCCGCCCTCGGTCTGGATCAGCAGTTCGCTCAGCGTCCAGGTGAGGAAGCAGCTGATGGCCACGATCCCGGTGGCGTAGGCCCGGCGTCCGGTCATGCTGGCCAGCACGAGAGCGATGGCGGCCATCAGCACCGACCACAGCAGGCCCATGCCCAGGCCGGGGATCAGTTCCTTGGTCTGCTCCCACACCCCGTGGCCGCTCTTGGCCGAGGCGATGTTCCCCGCGTACAGGATGAGCAGCGGTATCTCGATCAGCACCAGCAACGCGCCGGTGAGCGCGAGGTACTTCGCCAGCGGGTAGTCACCACGGCGCAGCGGCCTGCTGAAATACAGCGGCAGCACCCGGCTGCGCAGGTCCCTCGACACCAGCTCCGGCGCCTGGGCGGCCAGGAAGATGATCACCACGACGATCCGCAGCGTCGGCACGTACACGTCGTAGCCGAACAGCGGGGAGTTCCCCCGCGCGACGGCGAACGCGTTCACGAGGGCCGGCAGGCACATCGCGATGAACATCAGGATCGGCACGACCTTGGCCTTCGTGCCTCTGCCGAATCCCCACGCGGACCGGAAGCTATGCCAGACCAGGGCCCGGAGGATCTGGGACCGGCCGAGCCTGGGACCGTCGTAGCGCCGGTAGCCGAGGTCGTGGATCTGCCCCGCCGGCACGGGGGCAGCGGCCCGTTCAGACATGCTCGTCACGGAACAGCTCCTCTACCTGGTGCCGGCGCTGCTCCAGCCTGCTCAGCGGAAGCCTGAGCGTGGCCACGCAGTCGCGCACCATGTCATACGTCTGGTCGCCGTCCTCACTGTGCAGCGGGACGAGCAGCGTGCGCTGCTGGACAGTGACGGCCAGGCCGTGCCTGGCCAGCTCCTGCTCCAGCTGGGCGAGGCCCTCTTCGACCTCGACCGCCAGCACCTCGCTGGCCATGGTGAAGCTGGTGATCGAGTCGGCGCGGAGCAGCCGGCCGCCGTCGATGGCGACGAGGTGGTCGCAGATCCGCTCGATCTCCCCCAGCAGGTGGGACGCGACCACGATGGAGATGCCGAACTCCGACCCGATCCGCGCGATCAGCTCAAGCATGGCGTTGCGGCCGGCCGGGTCCAGGCCGTTGGTCGGCTCGTCGAGCAGCAGCAGCCGGGGGTCGCCGACCAGGGCCTGGGCGAGCTTGACGCGCTGTTTCATCCCCGTCGAATAGGTGCCGATCAGCCGGTACCGCTCCTCGTGCAGCCCCACGTGCCGCAGCGACTCCGCGGCACGCTCCTTGGCCACGGTCGGCGGCAGGCCGGACATCCGGCCCAGGTGGGTGACCAGTTCGGTGGCTGTCATGTCCGGCGGCAGGCAGTCGTGCTCGGGCATGTAGCCGAGCAGGATCCTGATCGCCGCCGAGTCCTTCTGGCAGTCGTGCCCCAGCACGCTTGCCTGGCCCTTGGTGGGCGAGATGAGGCCGAGCAGGATCTTTATCAGCGTGGACTTGCCCGCCCCGTTGGCGCCGACCAGCCCGGTGACGCCCGGGGCGACGCCGACGGTGAGGCCGTCGAGCGCCGTCACGGCCGTCTTACCCGGGTAGACCTTGGTCAGCGCCCGGGTTTCGATGACAGCAGTTTGTGGCATAGTGCCCACTGTGCCGCTTTGCCTACGGTAGAGGCATCGGCTTGCCGGCTGAGCTTCCCTGTGGCTTCTGTACGCCTCCAGGATGACGTCTCGGGCGATTCCGCAGGCTACGGTGGAAAACGTGCGTACTACCCCTCGGCCGCCGCTCTCCAAGCGGCTCAAGCCCGCTCACTGGACAGTCATCGACTACGCCGCCGGCGTAATGTTCGGCCTGAGCGTCTTCGCCATGATCCGGGCAGACCTGATCGGCGCCTCGTACCAGGTGCCGTTCCAGGTCGTCCGCCTCGGCCCGAGCCAGCTGGTTACCTTCGGCGTGGCCGCCGGGGTGACGCTCTCGGTGGCGACGCGGCGCCGGCATCCGATGACGTCCCTGTGCCTGCTGCTCGGCGGCTCGATCCTGGTCGCGGTCCTCACCGGCGGGACCTCAGCCGGACTGGACCTATTCGCACCGGCCAGTTACGTGATCTACCTGATCGTCGCCACCTTCGACGACCGGCGCCGGGTCAGCCAGGCGCTGATCGCGGCCCTGCTGGTCCTGCTCGCCAACGCGGCGATCATGGCTCCGCGCAATGGGCAGCTCATTCCTTCTGGCAGCGACCTCATCCCGGTCTTCTTCGCCGTGGGCATCGCCTGGTCGATCGGCTACATCGTCAGGCAGCGCCGCAGGTACGCGATCGGCATGCAGGAGGAGGCCGCGAGCAAGGCGGTCGCGGTGGAGCGGCTGCGCATCGCCAGGGAACTGCACGACGTGGTGGCGCACAGCATGAGCGTGATCGCCGTCCAGGCTGGCTACGGACAGTACGTGATCGACAGCCAGCCGGACGACGCGAGGGAGGCGCTGGGGGCTATCCAGGCCACCAGCCGGGAGGCTCTGGAGGAAATGCGCCGCATGCTCGGTGCCCTCCGCCAGGCCGACGAGGCGGGTCCTCTCGCACCCGAACCCGCCGGATCGGGAGGGCTGGCCGGCCTGTTCGGCCCCGGAGAGCGGCCGGCCGGGCCCCAGGACGGGCCCGCCCCCGCTCCCCTGCTCCCGGCGCCCGCGCTGACCGACCTCGACCGCCTGCTCATGCGGACGGCGAGCGCCGGCGTGCACGCGGAGGTGCACCGCGTCGGCGAGCCGCGGGAACTGCCCGGAGGCATCGAGCTGTCCGCGTACCGGATCATCCAGGAGGCGCTGACCAACGTGGTCAAGCACGCGCATGCGAGCAGATGCTCGGTACTGCTCGACTATGGTGAACAGGACTTGACCATTGAGGTCACCGACAGCGGAACCGGGGTGCCCGCGATGGCCCTCGCCATGTCTGGCGGACCGCCCTCGGCCAGCCTGCCGAGCGGCGGGCACGGGATCATCGGCATGCGCGAGCGGGTGAGCATGCTCGGTGGCCAGTTCACCGCCGGCCCGCTGCCCGGATACGGTTTCCAGGTGAGTGCGCGCATCCCGTTGCCGTCATTGGACATCTCATGACGATCACCGTCGTCGTCGCCGACGATCAGGCCCTGGTCAGGGTGGGTTTCTGCGGGATCATCGCCGCCACCCCGGGCCTTGAGGTCGTCGGGCAGGCCGCCAACGGCGCCGAAGCGGTCGAGGCGGTGCGCGCGACCAATCCCGACGTGGCCCTGATGGATGTCCGGATGCCGGTCATGGACGGCATCGAGGCGACCGGGCAGATCACCGCGAGCACCGACGCGCACGTGCTGATGCTGACCACGTTCGACCTGGACGAGTACGTGTTCGCCGCGCTCCGCGCCGGTGCCAGCGGCTTCCTGCTCAAGGACACGCTCCCCGCCGACCTGCTCAACGCCATCCGGGTGGTCGCGGCCGGCGACGCACTGCTCGCCCCCAGCGTCACCCGCCGCCTGATCGGCGAGTTCACCCGGCCCTCGGCGGCTTCCCGGCCCGCGGCCCCGCCATGCGTGCGGGTCCTGGACCTGCTCACCGACCGCGAGCGTGAAGTGCTCGAACTGGTCGCGCAGGGCATGTCCAACGCGGAGATCGCGGACCACCTGACGATCAGCCCCGCCACCGCCAAAACCCACGTGGCCCACCTGCTCACCAAGCTGGACGCCCGCGACCGCATCCAGCTCGTCATCCTGGCCTACCAGTCCGGCCTGGTCCCCGCCGGCGGCTTAACCGGTTCGCCCGCCGCGCACCGCCCGCGCGGTCACCTCGGCACCACCAGTGTCACGCACGCCACTCAGCTCACGTGAACCTCGGCGGTGGTGCTTCGGCCACGGCGTGCGTCGCGACCCAGCGATTGGCTAGTGCGAGAAGTGGCCGCGGTAGTACTCGAAGACGAAACCGATCGACGAGAACACCGTCATGCACATGCCGATGAGGAACAGCCACCAGCCGAACGCCATGCCGACCGCGGCGATCGCACAGGAGAAGCCGAGGAACAGCGGCCACCAGCTGTGCGGGCTGAAGAACCCGATCTCGCCGGTGCCCTCTTCGATCTCGGCGACGTCGTTGTCCTCGGGACGCAGCGGCAGCCGCCGCCCGGTGAACAGCACGTAGAAACCGGACAGCACCGCCAGGCCAACCGCCAGCGCGAGGGCCGTCGTGCCAGTCGGGTCCTTGGACAGGTACCAGTAGGCGATGTCCGAACCGCCGAAAAAGACGCCGCAGCCGAGGAACAGCCAGCCTTCGACCTTCATGTCAGTGTCCGTCCATCTCAGGTACGACGTTGCTCACGGCGCTTTCGAGTGACGGAATCGTCTGCTCAAGGCCGTGCGAGGAGCGGCCCCACTTCACGTGCGGGTAGTGCAGTTCGAACGCCGGGCGCTCGGACCGGATCCGCGGGATCCGGTAGAAGTTGTGCCGCGGCGGCGGGCAGGACGTCGCCCACTCAAGCGAACTGCAGAAGCCCCACGGGTCCTCGACGTTGACCTTCTCGCCGTGTCGCCAGGTGACGTACACGTTCCAGAAGAACACCAGGATCGACAGCGCCAGGATCCACGACCCTACGGTGGAGACAACGTTCAGCGTCGTCACGTTGCCGGGCAGGCCCGGGTAGTTCGCGATGCGGCGCGGCATGCCCTCGACGCCGATCCAGTGCTGGACCAGGAACGTCATGTTGAAGCCGATGAACATCAGCCAGAACTGGAACTTGCCGATCCGGCTGTTCAGCATGTAGCCGGTCATCTTGGGCCACCAGAAGTAGAAGCCCGCGAACATCTCGAACAGCACCGTGCCGGCCAGCACGTAGTGGAAGTGCGCCACCACGAAGTACGTGTCGGACACCGCGAAGTCCAGCGGCGGCGAGGCCAGGATGATGCCGGTGATGCCGCCGAACAGGAACGTGATCAGGAACCCGATCGTGTACAGCATGGGCGGCTCGAAGGAGAGTTGCCCCTTCCACATCGTGCCCGCCCAGTTGAAGAACTTCACGCCGGTGGGCACCGCGATCAGCAGCGTCATGAACGAGAAGAACGGCAGCAGCACCGCGCCGGTGGTGAACATGTGGTGCGCCCACACGGTCATGGCCAGGCCGGCGATGCCGATCGTCGCCGCGATCAGCGTCTTGTAGCCGAACAGCGGCTTGCGGCTGAACACCGGCAGGAGCTCGGTGGCGATGCCGAAGAACGGCAACGCCAAAATATAGACCTCCGGATGGCCGAAGAACCAGAACAAGTTCTGCCACAGGATGGCGCCACCGGAAGCGGCGTCGAAGACGTGCGCGCCCAGCCGCCGGTCGACCTCAAGCACCAGCAGCGCGGCGGCCAGCACCGGGAACGCCATCAGCACCAGCATCGAGGTGAGCAGCGCGTTCCAGGTGAACATCGGCATCCGGAACATGGTCATGCCCGGTGCGCGCATGCAGAAGATCGTGGTGACGAAGTTGACGCCGCCCAAGATCGTGCCGAACCCGGACAGCACCAGGCCCATGATCCACATATCGGCGCCGATGCCCGGTGAGTACAGCGCGCTGGTCAGCGGTGCGTACGCGTACCAGCCGAACGCGGCGGACCCGCCAGGCGCCAGGAACGACGCGAGCAGGATCAGCCCGCCGAACGCGAACAGGTAGTAGCTGAGCAGGTTCAGCCGCGGGAACGCCACGTCGGGCGCGCCGATCTGCAGCGGCACCAGCTCGTTCGCGAACCCGACGAACAGCGGCGTCGCGAACAGCAGCAGCATGAGCGTCCCGTGCATGGTGAACAGCTCGTTGTACTGCTGGTCGGACACGAAGTGCTGGTTCGGGCCTAGCAGCTGGATGCGCATCATCAGCGCCATCACGCCGGCACACAAGAAGAAGAAGAACGACGTGATCAGGTACATGTGGCCGATGATCTTGTGGTCGGTGGACGATAGCCACCCGGCCAGGACCGACCCCTTGCGCTGGGTGCGGGCCGCCGGAATACCGACCACCGGCTGCTCAATCGTGCTCACTGCGTACTCCCGGAGTGCTGCGAGGCCTCAAGCTGGCTCATGTACTGCTGGAACTGCTGCGGCGTCACGATCTTCACCGTGAACAGCATCTTGCTGTGGTAGACGCCGCACAGCTCGCTGCAGTGACCGAGGAACGTGCCGGTCTGCGTCGCGGTGATCGTGAAGTGGTTCGGGTGACCCGGGATCACGTCACGCTTGAACAAGAACTCAGGCACCCAGAACGCGTGCACCACGTCGATCGAGGTCAGGTTGAACTGAACGGTCTCGCCGACCGGGATCTCCAGCACCGGCAGCGGGCCGAAGCCGTAGGGCTCCCCCGAGGTCTGTACGCCGTGGTACTGCGGGTAGCCGAATGACCAGCTCCACTGGAAGCCGGTCACGTCCACCTGAACCTGCGGGTTCTTCGGCAGGTTGTCGATGTAGTTCTCGTCCTTCGCCGTGTAATAGAAGAACACCGCGATCAGAACGAACGGCACCGCCGTGTACATGATCTCGATCGGCATGTTGTACCGGACCTGCGGCGGAAGCTTGTTCCCGCGCTTGCGGTGGAAGACCACCGCCCACAGGATCAGGCCCCAGACCACGACGCCGACGGCCATGCCGGCGATCCACGATCCCTGCCAGAGCGTGACGACAGTCTTGCCCTGCTCAGTCACCGGGTTGGGGAAGCCCAGGCGGGTGAACGTATCATTCGTGCAGCCAGTAAGGCTGAGAACGCCAGCGGCGAGTACACCCACTCGCACCGCCGTGCGCTTACCCGGCACCCGGCGGGTCCATCCCTGGTCGGTCGTCAAGGCGAGGGCCTTCCTCGGTTCTGCTACAGCGTGTCGTGCAAACAGTATCGCGCGGCTCGGGCCACTCCACCGCGGCCCCCCGCTGTTTTGCTGATGCGCAGGCGTACCAGGCCGTCGGGCGGGCATCATGACAGGGTGAGGCTGTCCCCGCGCCGCTCAAGACAAGAAGTCCTATCAGAACGGCCAGTGGTGCGTCCGCTGGTGGCCGCTGTCGCGGTGCCCGTTGCCGCGCTCACTATCAACGCGCTCGGCCGCAAGTGCCCGATTCCCATCATCATGCTCGCGGAGCAGATGAGGGACGTGCCGGTGGGTGACGCGATCGCCGTACTGGCCGACGATCCCGCCGCCTATACCGACATCCCGTCCTGGTGCGCGCTGAAGTCACATGAGTTCGCCGGCCACCAGGAACTGCCCGGCGGCGGCTGGGCGCTCTTCATCCGCAGGGGCTACTGATTCGCCGACTTGAACCGGCTGGTGAACCGTGCGTCCCGCTCCCACCACGGCTTGTCGCCGGCCGGGTCCTCACCGACGGCGGCTACCTCCGACTTCCCGGCTTCGCGAGCGTCGAGTTCCGCGTCGACCCTGACCGCCTCTGATTCGTCCTCGCGCATGAGCTGAATGAGCTGGGCGGCCAGGAAGGGCAGCCCGACGACGTCGCCGAGCACCCACAGCACTCCCCCGCCGATGACCTGGTCGGTACGCAACGTGGGGCCCCAGGGACGGTTAAGCGCGTGGTACCACGCGGCTCCGACCAGCCCGTTGTCGGCGATGATCGCCAAGCCGAGTATCGCGTCGCCGATCACCTCGGCACCGGTGATCCACATGGAGACCGCGTAGGAGTACTGCCTGGGCACCGGATCGACTCGCAGCAGCGTCCAGAAGAAGGCGAACCCGGGCGTCATCAGCGCGAGGTAGGTCAGCACCCGCACCGCCGTGCTGTGGAACGAGGCGGTGTACCAGGGCGAGAAGTACATCACGAACGGGACCACGACCAAGGCGAACGTCGTGAACGCCGGGAACATGATCACCTTGGCGACCTTGGACCCGATGGCGGTCTCGATGCGCTGGCCGCCGCGCCCGCCGTTGACCGACAGCGCGGCGATGGCCAGGCTGACCGGCCGGCCCATCGCCAGGAACAGCGGCACGACCAGCACCAGCAAGACGGTCTGGGCGGCCCTCGCGTAGAACACGATGCTCTGGTAAACGCCCACCCAGGACATCGTCGCGAGCACCAGCGGCCCGATGCCGAGCAGGAAGAACCAGATCGGCCGCGACACCGGCCAGCGCTGACCGTCCCGCCGCACCCGGCGCAGGCCGGCCGCGTAGCCGGCACCGAGCAGCAACACGATGACCAGTGCCCACGGGTCGAAGGTCCACTCCGTCAGCGCGCGAGTGAGGGTCAGCTCTGGGGGACCGGAATAGGGCATGTTCTTCACGCTACCGTTCGTGCCCGCGGGCACCTGGAGCGCACCTGCAAATCAGACTTGCGCAAAAGCGCATACAGAAGGAAGGTTGCATCTAGATCCAAAGTCGCACAGGATCGCCCAACAAAGGAGGCGCGCTAGTGCCACGTGTCAATAGACGCATGCGCATGATCTTGCCCGCTGCAGCGGGCTTTGTTCTGGTCGGCGGTATTCTCGCCGCCGTACCATCGGGCGCTTCGGCGCAGTCGGCACCGCGAATGGCATTCGCCGACACCCACCCCGCATGGGCAACAGCAGCCAACAGGCTCGCCCAGCGTCCTACAGGAACCGTCACGACCAATGTGTACCTGGCCGGCCAGGATCCGGCCGGGCTGGCCGCGTACGCCACGGCCGCGTCGACGCCCGGCAACGCGCTTTACCGGCACTTCCTCACCCCGGCCCAGGTCATGGCCAGGTTCGGGCCGACAGCCGCGCAGATCAGCGCGGTCAAGAGCTGGCTGACCGGCAGCGGCATGACGGTCACCGCCACGAAGGACGCACTGGGTGGCTACGTCCAGGTGCAGGGCACCCTGGCTCAGGCGGCTGCCACGTTCGGCACGTCGTTCGGGACCTTCCGCGGCCCGGAGAAGAAGGCCTACCGGGCACCAGCCGCCAGCGCGACCGCGCCAGCCGATGTTGCCGCGGACGTCTCGGCCATCAACGGGCTGGACTCAGCGCCGCACTACATGAAGGCGCAAGACACACTGCCGCCGGCACCGGCCAACTACTGGGTCGCCCAGCCGTGCTCGCAGTACTACGGCCAGAAGCCCGCCATCAGCGAGCCGAAGGCGGCCGGCAAGGTCGCGCCGTGGACCAACTGCGGTTACACCCCGAAGCAGGTCGCTGGCGCGTATAACGTCACTCAGTCCGGGATGACCGGCAGGGGCCAGACGGTGGCGATCGTGGACGCCTACGCGTCACCCACGATGGAGGCCGACGCGAACCAGTTCTCCACCGTAACCGGCGGACAGCCGTTCAAGGCCGGCCAGTACACCCAGGATCTGTCCAGTGTCTGGACGCAGACGGCGCCTGATGAGTGCGACGCCTCCGGCTGGTATGGGGAGGAGACACTCGACGTCGAGTCGGTGCACGGCATGGCGCCGAACGCGAACGTGGTCTATGTCGGCGCAGCCAGCTGCACCGACGAGGACCTGCTCGCCGCGCTCTCGCTCATCGTGGACAACCACCTGGCCAGCATCGTCACCAACTCCTGGGGCGAGCCCTATGACGGCGCGACCCTGACTAGCACGTTCGACCAGGTGTTCCAGGCCGGCGCCGCAGAGGGCATCGGCTTCTTCTTCTCCTCCGGTGACTCCGGCTACGAGAGCCCGGCCCAGGACCCAGGATCGGACCAGATCCAGGTCGACTACCCGAGCACGAGTCCGTACGTCACGTCGGTCGGCGGCACCAGCCTGGCGATCGGCGCGGCCAACAACTACGAGTGGGAGACCCCGTGGGGTACTCTGCTCAACCCGCTGTCGACTGACGGCAAGTCCTGGCAGTTCTCCCTGCCCGGTCAGTACCCGGACTTCTGGGACGGCGGTGGCGGCGGCGGCGTCAGCGGTCAGTACGACCAGCCCGCGTACCAGAAGGGCGTCGTACCCAACAAGCTGTCCATCTCGCTGCCGAACGGCGTCTCCGCCACTCAGCCGATGCGCGTCACCCCTGACGTGTCCGCCCTCGCGGACGCGAGCACCGGCATCCTGGTTGGCGAGACCGTGCTGCAGCCGGACGGCACCACGTACGCGTTCTCGCTCAGCCGGATCGGCGGCACCAGCGTGGCGTCCCCGACCTTTGCCGGCATCGAGGCAGACGCACAGCAGGCGGCCGGACACGCGCTCGGCTTCGCCAACCCGGTGATCTACCAGCGGTACAACACTCGCGCCTTCCATGATGTGACCGAGAACCCGCTCGGTTCTGGCACCCTCTACGAAGTCCGCAACAACTACACCGACCCGTCCACCAAGGGCGGCCCGCTGATCACGTGGCTGCGCGCGCTCGGCATCGACGGTGAGGGCGCGGCGGCGCTCGTCGGCACCAAGGGCTACGACGACGCCACCGGCGTCGGCTCCCCCGACCTCTACATCCAGTCCTTCGAAGGCGGCCACTACTAGCAGCCGTTACCTCTAGTAGCAGTCGTTAGATCTAGTACAACGCGGGGCGCCACGGACCGGTCCGTGGCGCCCCGCGTTGTACTAGAT
>DASXDG010000189.1:0-12254 GCA_036490795.1 Streptosporangiaceae bacterium | reverse complement strand
CACCCGGACCTCGGAGGAGATCGCCGGCGACGCGTTCATCGAGTTCGTGCAGCGCGGCCCGGACCAGTTCATCGGCACCGCCGAGGGCAAGCCGTTCGACTCTTACTTCTCCGGCAACACCGTGCAGGTCTGCCCGGTGGGGGCGCTCACCGGCGCGGCCTACCGGTTCCGCGCCCGGCCGTTCGACCTGGTCTCCACGCCGAGCGTGTGCGAGCACTGCGCGTCCGGATGCCGCCTGCGCACCGACCACCGGCGCGGCAAGGTCTCTCGCCGGCTGGCCGGCGATGACCCGGCGGTGAACGAGGAGTGGAACTGTGACAAGGGCCGCTGGGCATTCCGCTACGCCACTGCGCGGGACCGCCTGACCGGCCCGCTGGTCCGTGACGAGCACGGCGTCCTCAAGCCCGCGAGCTGGCCGCACGCCCTTGCCGTAGCGGCGAACGGGCTTCAGGCGGCGCGCGCCGCGGCGGTACTGACCGGCGGCCGCTTGACCCTGGAAGACTCCTACGCGTACGCAAAGTTCGCCCGGGTCGCCCTGGACACCAACGACATCGACATGCGGGCTCGGGTGCACTCGGCCGAAGAAGCCCAGTTCCTCGGCGCGTGCGTGGCGGGCCGTGGCATCGACGTCACCTACGCCGACCTGGAGCAGGCACCGGCCGTGCTGCTGGTCGGCTTCGAGCCGGAGGACGAATCGCCGATCGTCTTCCTGCGGCTGCGCAAGGCGGTACGCAAGCGCAACCAGCAGGTGTTCTCGATCGCGGCACTGGCCAGCTGGGGACTGCGCAAGCTCAACGGCGCGCTGATCGGCACTCAGCCCGGTGACGAAGCGACCGCGCTCACCGCGCTCGCGGCCGGCGGCGGCACCGGCGCGATCGCCGGGGACAGCCTGACCGAGGCGGCCGAAGCGCTGACCAAGCCCAATGCGGTGATCCTGGTTGGTGAGCGGCTCGCCGAGGTGCCCGGTGCCCTCGCCGCCGCCGCGCGGCTGGCCGTCGCGTCCGGCGCCAGGCTGGCGTGGATTCCGCGCCGGGCCGGCGAGCGTGGCGCGATCGAGGCCGGCGCGATGCCCGGCCTGCTGCCGGTGGGCCGGCCGGTCACCGACCCGGCCGCCCGCAACGAGGTGGCCAGGGTGTGGGGCAAGAGCACGTTGCCGAGCACGCCGGGTCGCGATGCCAACGGGATAATCGCCGCGGCAGCCGCGCAGGAACTCGATGCTCTGCTGATCGCCGGCGTCGACCCGGCGGACCTGCCCGACCCGGAGGCGGCGCTGGCCGCCCTGGACATGGTGCCGTTCATCGTCAGCCTGGAACTGCGGGCGAGCGCGGTCACCGATCGCGCGGACGTGGTGTTCCCGGTCGCGGCCGTGCCGGAGAAGGCCGGCACGTTCGTGAACTGGGAGGGTCGCGGCGGCTCGTTCGAGGCCGCGCTTAGCGTCCCCGAGGTGCGGACCGACCTGTACGTGCTCGGCGCGATCGCCGACCTGATGGACGTTCACCTGGGCCTGCCCGACCAGGCCGCCGCGCGGTCCGAGCTCGCTTCGCTTGGAGTCTGGAAGGGTTCGCGACCCGAGGCCCCCGCCGCGACCGCGCCGGGGAACACCAAGTTCCTCGGTGTCGGCGGCGTCGCCACCGCGCGGCTGGCGACCTGGCACCAGTTGCTGGATAACGGGCGGATGCAGGACGGCGAGCCGTTCCTGGCCGGCACGGCCCGTCCGGCGGTGGCCAGAATGTCGGCGGCCACCGCGGCGCAAGCCGGCCTGGCGGACGGCGATAAGGTAACCCTCGCGACCGCGCGAGGTTCGGTCACGCTTCCGGTAGAAGTTACGACCATGGTGGACAACGTGGTGTGGGCGCCCGCTGGCGTGGGCGTGTCAGGCCATGGAAGCGCCGTGACGTTGAGGAGACCCCAGTGATCGAGTCAGGAGTGACTGGCCACGTCCTGGCTACTGAGCCGACGCTGGCGGACTTCAACACGCTCATCTGGTGGATGGTGCTGCTGAAGGTCGCGTTCGTCTTCGTATTCCTGCTGCTCGTGACCATGTTCATGATCTGGTTCGAGCGACGTGTCATCGGCCGGATGCAGAACCGGCCGGGACCGAACCGGGCCGGGCCGTTCGGCCTGCTGCAGCCGATCGCCGACGCGATCAAGCTGCCGCTCAAGGAAGACATCATCCCGACCAACGCGGACAAGCTGATCTTCATCATCGCGCCGCTGGTGTCGGCCATCCCGGCGTTCATCGGCATCTCGATCATCCCGTTCGGGCCGATGGTCTCGATCTTCCATCACTGGACCCCGCTGCAGGTCACCGACCTGCCGGTGGCGGTGCTGCTGGTGCTGGCGATGAGCTCGATGGGCGTGTACGGCATCGTGCTCTCCGGCTGGGCGTCCGGCTCGCCGTACTCGCTGCTCGGCGCGCTGCGCTCGGCCGCGCAGGTGATCAGCTACGAGATCGCGATGGGCCTGGCGTTCGTGGCCGTGTTCATGTATGCGGGCTCGCTGTCCACCACCGCGATCCTCTCCTCGCAGAACCGGATCTGGTACGCGATCCCGCTGCTCCCTTCGTTCCTCATCTACCTGGTCACGATGGTCGGCGAGACGAACCGGCTGCCGTTCGACCTGCCCGAGGGCGAAGGCGAGCTGGTCGCCGGCTACCACACCGAGTACTCGTCGATGAAGTTCGCGATGTTCTACCTCGCCGAGTACATCAACATGACCACGGTCTCCGCGCTGGCGACCACCCTGTTCCTCGGCGGCTGGCGGGCGCCGATCCCGCTGTCCCTGTGGTCGGGCGCCAACAGCGGCTGGTGGCCGATGCTGTGGTTCGTCATCAAGGTCATGCTGCTGCTGTTCGGCTTCGTCTGGCTGCGCGGCACGCTGCCGCGGGTCCGGTACGACCAGCTGATGGCGCTGGGCTGGAAGATCCTCATCCCGGTCTCGGTGGTGTGGATCCTGGCGGTGGCCACCATCAAGACCTGGCAGCTTGACCGCAACAACAAGGTTTCCTACGTCATCGCCGGCCTGGTCCTGGTGCTGATCGTGATCATGGTCGTGCTGTACGACGGCAACGCGCAGCGCAGGACGGCCTTCCACGAGGAGGGCCGGGCGCGGGCCGCGGGCGGGGAGAGCCCCTCGTTCCCTGTCCCGCCCATCGACTTGCCCCACTATCACGGGCTGACTGACCAGCACGGCGACCTAGAAACCACCTCCACCACGAAGGAGGTAACCGGTGCTTGATTTCCTTAACCCGATCAAGGGGTTCGGAGTCACCTTCCACGAGATGTTCAGGAAGGTGGAGACCGTCCAGTATCCGGAGGATAAGCGCGCCACCGCGCCGCGGTTCCACGGTCATCACCAGCTGAACCGGTGGCCGGACGGGCTGGAGAAGTGCATCGGCTGCGAGCTGTGCGCCTGGGCCTGCCCGGCGGACGCGATTTACGTCGAGGGCGCCGACAACACCGCGGATGCGCGGTTCTCGCCCGGCGAGCGGTACGGCCGGGTGTACCAGATCAACTACCTGCGCTGCATCTTGTGCGGGATGTGCATCGAGGCGTGCCCGACCCGCGCGCTCACCATGACCAACGAGTACGAGATCGCGAACGACAGCAGGGAAAAGCTGATCTGGACCAAGGAGCAGCTGCTCGCGCCGCTCCAGTCCGGCATGGAAGCCCCGCCGCACCCGATGCGGCTCGGCGATGACGAGAAGGACTACTACCGGCTCGGTGCGGCAGGCGTCAGCGGCGGCCTCGCCTCTCCGGATGGCCCCCTCACGGGGGGTTCCGGGGGGTCGTCCTCCCGGGATAGCGCGGCGGGAGCTGACAAATGAACCAGCACTACTACCTCGCGGCGGGCACCAACGCCGACGTGCTCGCCAGAGAGACCATCTTCTGGATCCTCGCGATCTTGTCCACCGGGGCCGCGCTCGGCATGATCCTGGTGCGGCGCGCCGTGCACTGCGCGCTGATGCTCGCCGTCGTGATGCTCTCGCTGGCTACCTTCTACGCGATGCAGGGCGCACCGTTCCTGGCGTTCGTCCAGATCATCGTGTACACCGGCGCGGTGCTGATGCTCTTCCTGTTCGTGCTCATGCTGATCGGGGTCAGTTCCCCGGACTCGATCAAGGACACGTTCAAGGGGCGGGTGCCTGGCTGGGTCCTGGTGGTAGCCACGCTCGGCTTCGCCATCATCTTGCTCCTCGGCATCGGGCACGCCGCGATGGGCCCGGCCGTACCGCAGAGCGACGCGCTCAACGGCTCGGGCAACCTGCCCGGGCTGGCCCAGCTGATCTTCACCACGTACGTGTTCCCGTTCGAAGTCACCGGCGCGCTGCTGATCACCGCGGCGATCGGCGCGATGGTGCTGGCGCACCGCGAGCGGACCACGCCGAGGCCGACGCAGCGGGACCTGGCCGCGCGCCGGATCGCCAGCGGGCACGTGGCGCCGGACCCGTCGCCGGGCGTCTACGCGCTGCATGACGCGGTGGACCGGCCCGCTCTGCTGCCGGACGGGAGCACCTCGCCCGAATCGGTGAGCACCGCTCTCGCCCAGCGCGTGGTGGGAAACCTGGACCAGCCGGAATCACCACAGTTTGCTATGGAAGAAAAAGAAGAGGTTGAGTCGTGACTCCCGTCCATTACGTGGCGCTGTCCGTGCTCCTTTTCGTGATCGGCACGGTCGGGGTGCTGGTCCGGCGCAACGCGATCATCGTCTTCATGTGCATCGAGCTGATGCTGAACGCGTGCAACCTGGCGTTCGTCGCGTTCGCGAGCATGCACGGGAACCTGAATGGGCAGGTCATCGCCTTTTTCGTCATGGTCGTCGCGGCCGCTGAGGTCGTCGTTGGCCTCGCGATCCTGATGGCGATCTTCCGGGCCCGCAAGTCCGCGTCGGTCGACGACGCGAACCTGCTGAAGTACTGAGGAGACTGCGACCATGCTTACCGTTGGGGCGACCGGGATCCTGCGTGCCTCGTGGCTGCTGCTGGCGTTCCCGCTGTTCGGCGCCGCCGTGCTGCTGCTCGGCGGCCGGCGCACCGACAAGTGGGGTCACCTGCTCGGCGTCCTCATGCCGATCGCGTCGTTCGTCTACGCGGTGATCGCCTTCTTCACCTTGCTCGGCGAGAGCGACCGCAGCCGCGATCTGCACATGTTCAGCTACATCCCGGTCGGCGGCTTCAACGTCAACATGGGCATCCTGCTCGACCCGCTGTCGATCTCGTTCACCCTGCTGATCACCGGGGTCGGGTCGCTGATCCACATCTACTCGATCGGCTACATGTCGCACGACAGCGACCGGCGGCGCTTCTTCGGCTACCTGAACCTGTTCATCGCGGCGATGCTGCTGCTGGTGCTGGCGGACAACTACCTGGGCCTGTACGTCGGCTGGGAAGGCGTGGGCCTGGCGTCCTACCTGCTGATCGGGTTCTGGCAGTTCAAGAACTCCGCCGCCGTCGCGGCCAAGAAGGCATTCATCGCGAACCGGGTCGGTGACGTCGGCCTGTCGCTGGCGATCATGTTGATGTTCGCCGAGTTCGGCACCGTCTCGTTCCCCGGCGTGTTCTCCTCGGTGAAGTCCGGCGGTTCCGGTGTAGCCACCGCACTGGGCCTGCTCCTCCTATTGGGCGCGTGCGGCAAGTCCGCGCAGGTGCCGCTCCAGTCCTGGCTGCTGGACGCCATGGAGGGCCCGACGCCGGTGTCCGCGCTGATCCACGCGGCCACCATGGTCACCGCCGGGGTGTACCTGCTGGTGCGGTCCAACCCGATCCTGGCGCTGTCCGGCACCGCGCGGCTCGGCATCACCGTGGTCGGCGCGGTCACGCTGCTATTCGGCGCGATCATCGGGTGCGCCAAGGATGACATCAAGAAGGCACTCGCCGGGTCCACGATGTCGCAGATCGGCTACATGACGCTGGCCGCCGGCCTCGGCCCGGCCGGGTACGTGTTCGCGATCGCGCACCTGCTCGCGCACGGGTTCTTCAAGGCCGGGCTGTTCCTCGGCGCCGGGTCGGTCATGCACGGCATGGACGACGAGGTCAACATGCGCAAGTACGGCGGCCTGGCCCGGATCATGCCGGTCACCTTCGCCACGTTCGGGCTCGGCTACCTGGCCATCATCGGCATCCCGCCGTTCTCCGGGTTCTTCACCAAGGACGGCATCATCGAGGCGGCCTGGGACAAGGGCGGCACGTCCGGCGCGATCCTGGCCACCTGCGCGATCCTCGGCGCCGGCATCACCGCGTTCTACATGACCCGGGTGATGCTGATGACCTGGTACGGCAAGCGGCGTTGGGAAGAGAAAACCCACCCGCACGAGTCGCCGGCCACGATGACCATCCCGATGATCCTGCTCGCGGTCGGTTCGGTCGGGGCGGGCGCGTTCCTCATCCTCGGCCAGCGGTTCGAGAAGTTCCTCGGCCCGGTGACCGGCGTGCCGCCGACAGCGCACGGCGTGTTCTCCACCCCGGGGATCATCGCGCTGGTGCTCGTGGTGTGCGGATTCGGCCTTGCCTGGTTCATGTACGGGCGCGTACCGGTGCCGGCGGAGGCGCCGGCCGGTTCCTTTCCCGTCGTCGCCGCCCGCAAAGACCTCTACGGGGACGCGTTCAACGAATCGGTCCTGATGCGGCCCGGCCAGTGGCTGACCAGGCTGTCGGTCTACTTCGACAACCGTGGCGTCGACGGAATCGTGAACTCGATGGCGGCGCTGGTCGGCGGCACGTCGGGCCGGCTCCGCCGGTGGCAGACCGGGTTCGTGCGCACGTACGCACTGTCCATGTTCGCCGGCGCCGCGATTCTGGTCGCCTTGCTGCTGGTCGTGAGGATCTGACATGAACGGCTTTCCCTGGGTAACCATCGCCGGCTCGGTACCTCTCGCGGGCGCGGTTATCCTGACGGCCCTGCCGTCAGCAAAAGCACTGCTGGTCAAGCTGACCGCGCTGGCGTTCTCGCTGATCACGCTCGTCGTGGTGATCATCATCGCGGTGAAGTTCCAGGTGGGCGGGCCCACCTTCCAGTTCACCGAGCAGTACTCGTGGATCCCGCAGTTCGGCGTGCACTACGCGGTCGGCGTGGACGGCATCGCGCTGGTGCTGATCGCCATGTCCGCGGTGCTGATGCCGGTGGTGCTGCTCGCCTCCTGGCATGACGCGGACAGCGGCGAGGAGCGGCCGGGCGGCGGCGCGCTCGCTGTCCCCGGGGGACAACCCCCCCAGATGAGCAGGCCGAGGCACAGCGTCAAGACGTACTTCGCGCTGATGCTGGTACTCGAGACGATGATGATCGGGGTGTTCGCCGCCACCGACGTCTTCCTGTTCTACGTTTTCTTCGAGGCCATGCTGATCCCGATGTACTTCATGATCGGGTCCTTCGGGGTCGGCAAGCGGCAGTACGCGGCGGTCAAGTTCCTGCTGTACAGCCTGCTCGGCGGGCTGCTCATGCTGGTCGCGGTCATCGCGCTTTACGTGTACAGCACGAAGTCCGCGGCTACCGGGCATCACGGGTCGTTCCTGTTCACCGAGCTTGAGCACGTGTCGCTGTCGCCGGCCGTGCAGAAGTGGCTGTTCCTCGGCTTCTTCATCGCGTTCGCGATCAAGGCGCCGCTGTGGCCGTTCCACACCTGGCTGCCCGACGCGGCCGCCTCGGCCCAGCCCGGCGCGGCGGTGCTGCTGGTCGGCGTGCTGGACAAGGTCGGCACGTTCGGCATGCTGCGCTACTGCTTCGAGCTTTTCCCGGACGGGGCGAAGTACTTCACCCCGCTGGTCATCACGCTGGCCGTGATCGGCATCTTGTACGGCGCGATAGTCGCGATCGGCCAGAAGGACATGAAGCGGCTGATCGCGTACACGTCGATCTCGCACTTCGGCTTCATCGCGCTCGGCGTCTTCGTGATGACCTCGCAGGGCGTCACCGGCGCGACGCTGTACATGGTCAACCACGGGTTCGCCACCGGCGCGCTGTTCATCCTGGCCGGGTTCATGATCAGCAGGCGCGGTTCCTCGCTCATCTCGGACTACGGCGGCGTGCAGAAGGTGGCGCCGGTCCTGGCCGGGCTGTTCCTGGTCTCCGGTCTGGCCGGGCTTTCGCTGCCGGGGCTGTCCACGTTCGTGTCCGAGTTCCTGGTCCTGGTCGGATCGTTCTCCCGGTACAAGGTGCCGGCCGTGTTCGCCACCGTCGGCATCGTCTTCGCCGCGGTCTACATCCTGTGGATGTACCAGCGGACGATGAACGGCCCGACCAACCCGTCGGTCTCGGCCATGCCCGACCTCAAGCCTCGTGAAGTGCTCGCGGTCGCGCCACTGCTCGCCCTGGTGGTGTTCGTCGGCGTGTACCCCAAGCCGGTGCTCGACATCATCAACCCGGCGACCCATGCCACGATGGCACAGGTCCACCAGGTTGATCCCACGCCCGCCCATCCGGTCACCGGATGGACTGCCTACGCGCCCATTTCCCAGAACCAGAACGGAGTGGCGCCATGACCGTGCTGGCGGCAGCGTCGACGATTAAGCCACCGAGCATCGAGTACAGCCAGCTCGCGCCGATGCTGATCGTGTTCGGCGCGGCCGTGGCCGGCGTGCTGGTCGAGGCGTTCGTGCCGAGGTCGCTGCGGCGTGCCGCCCACCTGGTGCTCACCCTCGGCTCGCTGGTCGCCGCGTTCGTCATGACCGTGGTCATCGCCGGCACGCACAAGCTGTTCGCCGGAGGCGCCGCCGGGCACGTGGCCGCGGAGGGCGCGGTCGCGATCGACCGGCCGACGCTGTTCATCCAGGCCACGATCTTGGTGCTGGCGTTCGTCAGCGTGCTGCTGATCGCCGATTCCCCTGCCACCTCCCCGTTCACCGCGCAGGCCGCGGCGGCGCCGGGGTCGGCGGAGGAGCGCGAGAGCATGGCCGCCGGGTCCATGCACACCGAGATCTTCCCGCTGGTGCTGTTCTCGATCGGCGGCATGCTGCTGTTCCCCGCCTCGAACGACCTGCTGACGATGTTCGTGGCGCTGGAGGTGCTGTCGCTGCCGCTGTACCTGCTGTGCGGGCTGGCCAGGCGACGCCGGCTGCTCTCGCACGAGGCGGCCATGAAGTACTTCCTGCTCGGCGCGTTCTCTTCGGCGTTCTTCCTGTTCGGCATCGCGATGCTGTACGGGTTCTCCGGTTCGGTGCAGCTGGCCGCGATCGCGACGGCCGCCTCGCAGAACACCGCGAACTCCACCCTGCTGTACGCGGGGATCGCGCTGACCGGGCTCGGCCTGCTGTTCAAGGTCGGCGCCGTGCCGTTCCACGGCTGGAAGCCCGACGTCTACCAGGGCGCGCCGACGCCGATCACCGCGCTGATGGCGTCCTGCGTCGTGGTGTCCGGGTTCGGTGCCCTGCTGCGCGTGTTCTACGTGGCATTCGGCGACCTGGGCTGGAGCTGGCGGCCTGCGCTGTGGGCGGTCGCGATCGCCACCATGGTGATCGGCGCGGTCATCGCGATCACCCAGACCGACGTGAAGCGCCTGCTCGCGTACTCCTCGATCGCGCACGCCGGTTTCGTGCTCACCGCGGTCATCGCCACCACGCCGTCCGGCCTGTCCGGGAGCCTGTTCTACCTGCTGTCCTACGGCCTGACCACGGTCGGCGCGTTCGCGGTCATCACGATGGTCCGTGACGCCGGCGGTGAGGCCGGTCACCTGTCCCGCTGGGCCGGGCTGGGCCGGCGCTCCCCGCTGGTGGCCGGGATCTTCGCCCTGTTCCTGCTGGCGTTCGCGGGTATCCCGCTGACCAGCGGCTTCACCGGGAAGTTCGCGGTGTTCCAGGCCGCCATCGCGGCGGGGGAGACGCCGCTGGTCATCGTCGGCGTACTGTCCAGCGCGATCGCCGCGTTCTTCTACGTCCGCGTGATCGTGCTCATGTTCTTCAGCGACCCGGTGCCCGACGGCCCCGAGGTCATCGTGCCCAGCCTGTTCACCGGCACCGCCGTGGGCCTGGGCGTCGTGGCCACGGTCCTGCTCGGCATCGTGCCCGAGCCGGTTCTAGACCTTGCGAACCATGCGGCAAATCAGCTATTCGTCCGCTAGGCGAGCTGCCCGGTGGAGGCCTGGGGGATTGGTTTGTGTCCCCCAGGAAAGAGGGCATACTCGAAAATCCGAGGTGTCCGGCACGATGGAGTTCACGTGGTCAGCGCGGTTCCGGTAGATTTCCCCGACGGCGCGCTTGAGGCGTCCGTCAGTGACGACCTGGCGAGGGTGGAGACACTGCTCCAGGAGGTCACGCACCCCTCCGACGAACTGCTGACCGAGGTGTCCCGGCACGGGGTGGAGGCCGGAGGCAAGCGGTTCCGCGCCATGCTGGTACTGCTGGCTGCACAGTTCGGCGGCGCCCCAAGCGACCCCGACGTGATCAAGGCCGCGGTGACGATCGAGTTGACCCACCTCGCCACCTTGTTCCATGACGATGTGATGGACGAGGCGGATCTGCGCCGGGGCAGCGATTCGGTCAACGCCCGGTGGGGGAACTCGGTCGCGATCTTGGCCGGTGACTTCCTGTTCGCCCAGGCGTCCCTGCTGCTGGCCGAGCTTGGCCCGGACGCGGTCAGGATCCAGGCGGAGACGTTCATGCGCCTGGTGACCGGGCAGACGGCGGAGACCGTTGGTCCCCGGCCGGATCAGGATCCGCTTGAGCACTACCGGTACGTGATTACCGAAAAGACCGGCTCGCTGATGGCCACGTCGGGGTTGTTCGGTGCCATGTATTCCGGTGCCTCCGCGGAGGTGGCCGGACGGATCGCCAGGGCGTGTGAGCAGATCGGGGTCGCCTGGCAGCTATCCGACGACGTGATCGACGTGGCCAGCGACTCGGCTCAGTCGGGCAAGACCCCGGGAACCGACCTGCGCCAGGGCGTGCCGACACTGCCGGTCCTGTACGCGCTGCGGTCCGCCGATCCCGCCGATGCCCGGCTCCGTTCGCTGCTGGACGGCTCCCTCTCGCTGGACGACGACGAGATGGTCGACGAGGCCCTGTCGCTGCTGCGCTCGCACCACAGCATGGCCGAGGCCCGCGCGGACGTGCTGTCCTGGATAAACGCGGCCCGTACCGAGATCATGGCGCTGCCGGACGTCCCGGCCAGGGCCGCGTTCCTGGCCATGTGCGACTTCGTCGTCAAGCGGACCGGCTGACCCGGAGCGCGCCCGGCAGTCTGGACCGTGTCTCTCCCGGCCGGTCCGCTCACTTTGCCTGTCACGCGGCTGTTTCCGCGCCCGTTTCGCCCGGTATGGCTATACGGCTCACAGGCAAAGCCTCAACCCGGCCCCGGCGCAGGGCTGATCCCGGGAAATCCGGAACAGCGAGCGCCCCCTCCTGTCCCAGCCGCCATTAACGCGGCAACTATGTCCAACGCGGCGATTAATGCTGCTGTGAGCAGCCTTTTCTTCCCCGCTGGACATAATTACCGCGCTGATCACCCACCAGCCCGCACAAACGCACCACCGCCCGGCGCGACGTCGCCACCCGCGAACAGGCACCTCTCCGCGCGGTGTTCTAAGGCGCCAGATGCATCGTTCATCCTGGTCCTGGGCCGGGTGGGTTCTTGCCCAGGCGGACCGGCCTGAGATGGCGGGCACAGGGACTCCGGTGATTACGAATCGTAGAGAACTCCGATAATCGCGAAACCTGCGCCTGCATCTCAGGACAAGCCGGAACCCCTCGAATCACGCCTATCCGCGCGAGTTCCCAGACGAGTCCGGTCGGCTGCCGTAGGCGAGGGCTCGTCACTCTGGTCAGAGAGGGCGCTGCCATGCCCAGGATGAGAGGAATGGCAATGTCTTATTCCATACTCGAATATCGTGCCATTCGCACGGTATGCGGAAAAGGCAATTCCGCGGCGGATGCAGGCGGCCGATCCGGAGGAGTCACGTCGCCGATGCGGGCGGTTCGGTTAGTGAGGCGATGCACGAGGCGAGCAGGCGCCGCATCTGATCTTGTTCGCTGGCACCCAGATTGGTCAGCATGTCTTGCTCGACACGGCGAACCGCGGCGCTGGCCACCTTAAGCTGGCGGCGCCCGCGGGCGGTCAGCTCGGTCGGCAGGGCCCTGCCGACGGGTGCCTGTGCCGGGCGGACGACGAGTCCCTGGCGTTCGAGGGCCCGCAGGAGCACATTCATCGACTGCCGGGTGACGAACGCGCCGCGAGCGAGCTCGGAGTTCGACAGGCCCGGTCGCTGGGCAAGCAGCTCCAGGCAGGAGTAGTGGGTGATCGTCATGTCAAGCGGCCTCAGCACGGCCTCCA
>DASXDG010000188.1:0-14083 GCA_036490795.1 Streptosporangiaceae bacterium | reverse complement strand
CGGGAGCGCCGGGCGCGCCCGGTCGGGAGCGGTGGACGGGTCGGGCGGGGTGGCGGGGGGCTGCTTGTCCAGGGCTTCGAGAGCCATCCGGACCCCGGTCTCCAGTTGCGGGTCGCGGTCCGCCGCCCAGTCGTCCGGCGTGATCAGCACCTCCACGTCGGGGTCGACGCCGTAGTTCTCCACACTCCAGCCGAACTCATCGAACGCGAACGAGTACCCGGGAATCGTCATCCGCGTGCCCTCGATCAGCTCGTACGGCTGGTTGATCCCGATCACGCCGCCCCAGGTGCGGGCGCCGACCACCGGTCCCAGGCCGAGCGCGCGGATCGCCGCGGTGACGATGTCGCCGTCCGATCCGGCGGCCTCGTCGGTCAGCGTGACGACCGGCCCGCGCCTGGCATCCTCCGGGTACGGCTGCGGACCCTGGTACCGGGTCGCGTCCCAGGCGTAGACGCGCGGCGTCAGCTTGGACACGACAAGCTGGGAAATGTGCCCGCCGCTGTTCCCGCGCACGTCCATGATCACGCCCTCGAGCGCCATCTCGGTGTGCAGGTCACGGTTGAAGTGCGCCCACCCCTCCCCCACCATGTTGGGGATGTGCAGGTAGCCCAGGCGGCCATCGCTCAGCTCCCTGGTGAGCGCGCGACGCGACGCGACCCAGTCCTGGTAGCGGAGCCGGCGCTGGCTCCTGATCGGCACGACCACCACAGAACGCGTGTCCGCGCCGGACCGTATGGTCAGCTCGACCGGCTTGCCGGCGGTGCCGGCCAGCAGCGGCCACGGGCCGTGCACCGCGTCGACGGACTGGCCGTCCACCGCCAGCACCGCGTCGCCGGGGCGGATGCCCGCGCCTGGCGCCGCCAGCGGGGACCGTGCGCGCGGGTCCGACGACTCGCCGCGCAGCACCCGCTGCACGACCCACTCGCCCGACTCGCCGCGGGCCAGGTCCGCGCCCAGCTGCCCCATCGAGCCGGACCCGTGCCCGCCGTGGGCGTACACGTACGCGTGCGAGGTGCCGAGCTCGCCGAACAGCTCCCACAGCAGGTCGGCGAAGTCGTCGCTGTCCCGGATCCGGTCCAGCAGCGGCCGGTACTGGCTGAGCACGCCGTCCCAGTCCACCCCGGACATGTCCGCCTTCCAGAAACCGCGGCGCATCACCCGCCCGGCCTCGTCGAACGCGTGCCGCCACTGCGCCACCGGGTCGGCGAGGAACCTGGCCCGGGCCAGGTCCACGGTCACCACCTGGCCCGCATCGGCCTTGGCGGCCGACGGCAGCACCCGCAGCTCGTCCCGGTCCTTGACGACCAGACTGGTCCCGTCGCCGCTGACCTCGAACCAGTCAGCCTCGTCGGCCAGTTCGGTGACCTCGCGCTTGGCGAAGTCGAACCGCTCGAGCGTCGGCCGCGGGCCGCTCTCCTCCAGGTCCGCCCCGCTTTCGCCGAGCACGCCGCGCAGCGGTTCGCGCAGCCAGACCAGACCGCCCTTCACCGCGCGCAGCCGGCCGTAGCGGGCCTCGGGCACGGGGACGGTGACCACGCGGTCCACGAGACCTTCGGCGTCCACATGCACCACTGTCTGTTCTGACTCACCGGACTTCTCCGGTTCGGTGAGCGGACGCCCGCCCGCGAGCGGCGCGAACGGCGAGGGGGTCAGCGCCCCGAGCGGGACCAGGTACGGCCGCGCGCCGAACGGGAAGGACAGGCTGAAGAACTGCGCGTCGTAGATGGGATCGAAGCTGCGCCGGGACAAGAACGCCAGGTACTGGCCGTCCAGCGTGAAAACCGGGTCGCTGTCCCTGAACCTGCCGTCGGTCACCTCGACGATCTGCCGGTCCGGGATATTGACCATGCGGATCCGGCTCAGGTATTCCTGGAGCGGCTGGGTCCAGGCCAGCCAGGCGGAGTCCGGCGACCAGGACAGGCCGTCGATCTGGCCTTTCTCGCTGGCCGCCACCTCGGTCACGGATCCGGACCCGATGTCGGCCAGGTACAGCTTGCCGTCCTGGGTAGCGGCCGCTACCAGCGCACCGTCCGGTGCGGCGGCGAGGCTGGTCACCGCCGCGTCCAGCGGGATCACCTGGCCATCGGTGATCCTGAGCTCGCCGTCGGTGGCGAACACGACCTTGCCGCTGTCGCCGAGCACGCGCGGCAGGCGGGCGCGGACCTCGCTGTCCACGTGCAGCGCGCGAGCCGGACCCTCCTTGTGCGTGAGCCAGTGCACGGTGCCGCGCACCTCGATGACGCTGGCCTGGCCTGCCGGGTCGACGGCGAGGCCGCCCAGATGGTCGGCGGCAGTGATCATCGTCGGTGCGCGCCCCGGAGCCGCGGCACCGAGCGTGATCTCGACGCGCCTGGGTGAGGGGGCGTCCAAGCCGTCGAGCAGCCAGATGTCACCGGCCGCCGTGTACACCACACGCCGCCCGTCCGAGCTGGGGTGACGGGCGTAGAAATCATCGTGATCGGTGTGCCGGCGCAGGTCGCTGCCGTCAAGGGCGGACGAGTAGATGTTGCCGATGCCCTCGTGGTCGGCGCCGAAGACCAGGCGGCCGCCGATCAGCATCACCCCGCCGAACTGGCTGGGCAGGTCGTGGTGCACCCGGGTGAACAGCGGGTCGGCAGCCGTGGCGGTCCACAGCCGGCCGCCGGTGCCGCCCCGGTAGCGCTTCCACTGGGCGGGCTCGCGGTTGAAGCGGCCGGTGACCAGCGCGGTGCTGTCGTCGGTGATCGCGACGTCGGTGACCGGGCCGTACGGCAGCCGCCGCGGCGCGCCGTCAAGCGGGATCGCGTAGGCCCAGGTGAAGTGCGTGTCTGGCTGTCCCACGGCGGACATCGCGACGACCTCGCCGGCCGGGGTCCAGCCAAGGACCAACGTCTTGTCGTCACCCCAGTAGGTGAGCCTGGCGGGGCCGGTACCGTCCACGTTGATGACGTAGACCTCGGGATCGCCGTCGCGCCAGCTTGTCCAGGCCAGCTTGCTGCCGTCGGGGCTGAAGCGCGGGTTGGCCGCCTTCGTGTTATCTGAGGTCAGCCGCCAGGCCCGGCCGCCGTCAGTGGGGGCGAGCCAGACGTCGTTGTCGGCGACGAAGGTCAGCAGATCGCCGTGGAGATGAGGAAAGCGCAGGTAACCGGATGAAGTCACGCAGTTCATCCTAGCTGCTACAACCAGCCTCGTTCCTGCGCGATTTTGAGCGCCTCGGTCCGGTTCCTGGCGCCGGTTTTCTGGATGCACGCGGACAGGTAGTTACGCACCGTGCCTTCGGATAGGTAGAGCTCGGTGGCGATTTCGGCGATGGTTCCGCCCCCCTCGGCGGCGAGCAGCACGTCGCGTTCCCGAGGAGTGAGCGGGTTCAGCCCGTCGGCGAGCGCGGCGGCGGCCAGGTCCGGGTCGATCACCCGCTCGCCCGCGAGCACCCGCCTGATCGCCGAGATGAGCTTGTCCGCCGGGGCGTCCTTGACCAGGAACGCGGATACACCGGATTCCATCGCGCGGCGCAGGAAGCCGGGGCGGCCGAACGTGGTCAAGATGACGATCTTCACCCCGGGGACGGCCTGCCGCAGTTCGGCGGCCGCGGTGAGCCCGTCCGCGCCGGGCATCTCGATGTCCAGCAGGGCGATGTCCGGGCTGGTGTCCCGCGCCGCCTTGGTCACCTCGTCGCCGCGGCCGACCTGGGCGACCACCTCGATGTCATCCTCGAACGAGAGCAGGGCGGCCAGCGCCTCCCTGATCATCACCTGGTCCTCGGCCAGCAGCACCCTGATCACGACAGCCGATATATCACGAGTACGGGGTCTCCCGAGGACACGGGCCGGCGATAACCGGCACCGTGGCGGTGAGCCGGAAGCCCCGCGGCGGCGATGAGCGGACGAGTTGCATGGCCAGGCTGCCGCCGACGGCGGACAGGCGTTCTGACATGTTGCGCAAGCCATTGCCGGTTCCCCCGCCATCAGCACCCCCGCCATCAGTGCCCCCGCCGCTGGCGAATCCCCTGCCGTCGTCGGCGACCCGCAGCGAGATTTCGCCGCCATTCTCGGTCAGCCGCAGCTCACAGGTGCGCGCAGCGGAGTGGCGGACCACGTTGGTGACCGCCTCGCGCAGGCACCAGGCGAGGGCCGCCTCGGCGTCGGGGTCGAACGTACCCGAGCGGGTGATCAGGTTCGGGTCGTCATCCAGCGCGATGCCGGCCGCCTCGAGCGTGGTCCGGGCGGTGATCGTCTCGATGGCGAGCGTTGGCCGGCGGTACCCGCTGACCGCTTCCCTGATGTCGTGCAGCGTCTGGCGGCTGACCTGGCCGATGTCGGCGAGTTCACCGGCGATGGCGTCCCGTTCGGCGCCTTCGGGCAGGCGGCTCAGCCGCTTCGCGGCCAGCTCCGACTTGAGCGTGATCGTGGACAGCGACTGACCGGTCAGGTCGTGCATGTCCCTGGCCAGCCGGAGCCGCTCCTCGCTGGCGGCCAGTTTGGCCACGGTCTCCCGGGCCTGCTTGAGCTCGTGCATCAGCTCGAACTGAATCCGCATGCCGACCATCGCGTAGCCGATCAGCAGCACCGGCAGCAGCACGACGAGCCAGTCCTCCCATCCGTCGTGCGATATCCAGCTGAAGATCGAGTACAGGATGCCCACGCCGAGGACGCCCAGCATGGTCCACTTCCTGCTGACCACGCCCGGCAGCACGATGCCGACCGCGGCCGCTACGTAGATCCACAGCGACGTCCACTCGCTGCCGTAGATCACGCAGGCCAGGCCGGCCAGGACGACGACAGCCACCAGTCCGCGGCAGGCGGTTGCCGTCCGCAGGCCGCTGGTCATGCTCACCAGCGGCGCGTAGACCACGCAGAAGGCGGCCGTGATCGCCAGCCCGCCCGCGGTCCACAGCGCGCTGTGCCGGTGGCCGAACAGGTCGGAGATCGGCTGGATCAGGTAGACCAGCCAGACGGCGGCGAAGACCCAGCGGGTGGCGTTGCCGAGCCGGGAATCGTCGAGGCCGTGCCGCGGGCTGGGGACGGCGGGCGATGCGCCGGTCTCGTCCAGCCCTAGCGCGGTGCGGACGAGGCCGGGCTTGCGCTCCTGCTTACTCTGCTTGTCCTTACTCCGCGTGTCCGTCGTCGCCATCACCTGCTATCACTTCCTCCACAGTTTAGCCGGTCACCACCGGCGAGCCCCCGCTGCGCCGGTGGTGACCAGCGCTCAATCAGAGGTTCTCGGCGGTGGAGCGGACCGCGGCCGTGGCCAGCCCGATGAAGATGAACATCCAGATCACCAGGCCCGCGACCAGGCCCATCGGCACCGAGACGCCCTCGACCACGTCGGCGCAGATCTTGGTGACCTGGTAGGTGGGCAGGCCCTCACCGATCTTGCCGAGGAAGCCGCTGAACGGGTACCACAGGCCGCCGAGGACCGAGAAGCCGAAGTACAGGAACATAGAGACGGCTTGCACCTGGTCCGGCGCGTACCGGTACCCGATGGCGATGGCGAGCGCCGCGAAGATCGTGCTGCCGAACCAGATCGTGACCGCCAGCACCGGCCACTGCCAGGCCGGCAGGTGGACGCCGCCGTAGAACCGGCCCAGGATGAGCACGATCAGGACCGACGGCACCGTGGTCGCCATCGAGACCAGGATCTTGCTGGTCACGTACGCGTTGGCCGGCAACGGGGTCAGCCGCAGCTGACGGATCCAGCCCTCCTTCTTCTCTTGCGAGATCCGCTGCGCGTTGCCGGACAGCGCGCCGCTGAAGGCGCCCATCGTCGCCATCGACAGCATGTAGAAGACCTTGAAGTCGACGCCTTCGGCGGTCGCCTTCTGCTTGCCGAACAGGAGATACAGCATCACCGGCACGGCCAGCGTGAACAGGAAGTACCGCTTGTTCCGGCTCAGCCGGACGACCTCGGCCTTCGCCAGCGCGAGTGTGTTACGCATTCCGGTCATCCTCTTCGGTAATGGCGATGAACGCCTCTTCCAGGCTCATGCTGGAGATCTCGATCTCGCGCGGGCGGTAGCCGGCGTTGAGCACGGCATACAGGGTCGCGTCGGAATCATCGGACTGGAGCTGCGCCAGGTTGCCGCGGACCTCCAGATTCACCAGGCCGGGAAGGCCGAGCAGGAACCGCTCGTCCACGTGATCCAGGCGGAACGACACTCGCTTGGCGCCGGCCCGCGCCTTGATCTCGGCGGGCGTGCCGTCGGCCAGCAGCCGGCCCTTGTTGATCACCAGGATCCGGTCCGCCGCCTGGTCGGCCTCCTCCAGGTAGTGCGTGGCGAACAGCAGCGTGCGCCCCTGCGCCACCTCTTCCTTCATGCTGTCCCAGAACATCCGCCGGGTTTCCACGTCCATCGCCACCGTCGGCTCGTCCAGCACGATCAGCTCTGACTTGCCGCAGATCGCCAGCGCGAACCGGACCCGCTGCGTCTGGCCGCCGGACAGCTTGTCCACCCGCTGATTCGCGAAGTCCTTCACCCCGGCCCTGTGCATGGTCAGCTCGACCGGCTCCGGGTTCGGGTGAAATCCGGTGACCAACGTGACCAGCTCTTTTACGGTGACTTCTGGCATCAACCCGCCGGACTGCAGCATGGCGCCCACCCGGCCTTCCTTGACCGCCCGGTAGGGGTCGCCGCCGAATAGCGTGATCCGCCCGCCGGTCGGCTTGCGCAGCGCGAGCAGCATGTCCAGCGACGTGGACTTCCCCGCGCCGTTCGGGCCGAGCAGGGCGACGGTCTGCCCGGGACGCAGGTCAAGGTTCAGCCCGTCAACGGCCTTCAGCCTGCCGTACCGCTTAGACACGTTGTCAAAGGAAACGATCGGCGCGCCGGTGGCGGCGCCGTAGTGCGTGGCCGCACCGTAGCCATTAACGACATCTGCTGTCATAACATCCCTCGTTCTTGGTCCCCGTACCGGGCATCCCGTCCGGCTTCAATACCACCAGCTGGGCGTTTTGCGGGGTAGGGCCGTCCGTCAGTGACCTGGCATGACATGTGTCATGGACCGCCCGGTTACAACCCGACGGGCGCGCGGCGCTGACCCGGGCAGAAGCACCACTGCTGTTATGAGGGAGGCTGGCGTGGTGAACGAGATCGCCGCGCGGGCGAATCAGCGAGGAGGATTGCCCCTATGTGGAAGGTTGACCCTCATTTTCGGGGGTCTGCGCTCCACGAAGGGGCAATCCTCCTCGTTGCCGCGAGTGCGTGCCGGTTATGGGGATCAGCGGCCTGCCGCGTAGCCCTGCATGCCGCGCGGGTTGGCGCCCGCGTACAGCACCCCGTTGCGGCGGGCGACGGCGCTGACCCGGCCAAGCGACCAGGCAGGCCGGACGTTCACCAGGTGGCCGCGCCGGCGCAGGCCGGCGATGACCGCCGGGCCGACCCGCTCCTCGACGTCCACCACCTTCGGCTGCGCCTCGCGGGGATAGAACGAGGACGGCATGTGCGCGGTGTGGAACGAAGGGAAGTCGATGGCCTGCTGCAGGTTCATGCCTGCCACCACGTGGTTGAGCAGGAACAGCAGGCTCCACTGGTCCTGCTGGTCCCCTCCCGGTGTGCCGAACGCCATATACGGCTCGCCATCGCGCAGCGCCAGGCTGGGCGTGAGCGTGGTGCGCGGCCGCTTGCCGGGGGCCAGCGTGGCCGGCAGCCCCGGGGTCAGCGTGAACATCTGCGCCCGGCTGCCCAGGCAGAAGCCCAGGCCGGGGATGACCGGGGACGATTGCAGCCAGCCGCCGCTGGGCGTCGCGGACACGAAATTGCCGAACCGGTCGGCCACGTCGAGGTGGCAGGTATCGCCAGGGCCGGAGGTCCGCATCAGTGGCTCGCCGGTGCCCGGATCCAGGTTCGGCGTGGTCGACGCGGTGGGGTCGACCTGGAAGAGGCTCACGCTCGCCGCGTTGAAGGCGGTGAACGCCCTGGTCGCGAAGCCAGGCAGGACCGGCTCCCGGCCATCTGGGCTGCCCGGGCGCAGGTCACCGGACGCCTCGTCACCGATCAGGCGCCTCCTGTCGCTGGCATACTCCGCCGAAAGCAGCGTGTGCAGGGGCACGTCGGTGAAGTCGGGATCGCCGTACCAGGCTTCCCGGTCGGCGAAGGCGAGCTTCGCGCATTCGACCACGGTGTGGATGAAGCCGGCGCTGCCGGGCTCCATCGCCGCCAGGTCGTAGCCCTCGAGCAGGGCGAGTTGCTGGAGGAATACCGGTCCCTGGCCCCACGGCTGGGTTTTGCAGATGGTCAGCCCGCCATAGTCGCAGGTCACCGGCACCTCGAGCCGCGCACGCCAGCCCGCCATATCGGCGTGGCTGAGCAGGCCCCGGTGCGGGACGCCGGTGACATCCATGACCTCGTTCGAGGCCGCGAACGCGGCGATGGTCTCGGCCACGAACCCCTCGTAAAAGGCCAGCCGCGCCGCCTCGATCTGCTCATCGCGGTCCTGGCCGGCCGCCTCGGCCTCAGCCAGCACCCGCCGGTAGGTAGCGGCGAGCGCCTTGTTGGCGAACAGGGCGCCGGGGGCGGGCACCGCGTCGCCGGGCAGGTAGACCTCCGCGGAGCTGTGCCAGTGCTCGCGGAACAGGTCGGCCACGCTGGCGATGCCCCAGCTGATGGCCGGTATCAGCGGGTAGCCGGCCTCGGCGTACCCGATCGCGTACTCCATGACCTCGCGCAGCCGCATGGTCCCGTACTCGCGGAGCATGAGCATCCACGCGCCGAACGCGCCGGGCACGCAGGCGGCGAGCAGGCCGCTGCCCGGCATCAGGTCGATACCGAGCTGGCCGAGCGCTTCGGGGGTGGCGGCGGCCGGCGCGGTGCCCTGACCGCAGACCACGAACGCCTGTCCGCGGGCGGCGTCGAAGGCGATGACCGGGACCTCGCCGCCGGGGCCGTTCAGGTGCGGCTCGACAACTTGCAGCACCAGGCCGGTGGCGACCGCGGCGTCGAACGCGTTGCCGCCCTTCTCCAGCACCGCCATGCCGGCCGCCGAGGCCAGCCAGTGCGTGGAGGCCACCATGCCGAACGTTCCGGCGAGTTCGGGCCGTGTGGTGAACTCAGGAATGTCGCCCATAAGTGGAATCTTCTCACGTGCGTTTCGCCGTGTGTCGGCTGGCACCTGACGCGCGGATGCCCGATGATTACTTACTGTGGTCTACGAGAACACTCTCCGCACACTCGCGGTGGCGATGACCGTCGCCGCGCTCGCCTCCGCCTGCTCGAGCACATCGTCGAGCACGCCCGGCGCGCCAGCCACGCCGCCGGCCGCGTCACAGTCACGGGCCGGATTCGGCTCACCCGCTGGGTCGTCACCGGTCGCGTGCCGGACCAGCGGCCTGCGGATCACCCTGGACAGCAGTCAGGCCGACGGGGCAGCGGGGAGCACCTATTACCCGCTCGATTTCACGAACACCGCCGCGGCCGCCTGCGTGCTCGACGGGTACCCGGGGGTATCGTTCGTGACCGCTGCCGATAAGGGCGGGGCGCAGATCGGCGCGGCGGCGACGCGGAACCAGCAGTTCGGGCTGGTCCGGGTCAAGCTCGAGCCGGGGGCCGAGGCGCACGCGTGGCTGCAGGTAGGTACGCCGGGGAACTACCCGGCGTCGACGTGCCAGCCGGTAACGGCCCGCGGATTGCGCGTGTACCCACCTGGTGAGACCGAGGCCGGTTACCTGCGGCAGGACGTCCCGGCCTGCGCCGGGGGCGGGGCACAGCTACTGACGATCATGCCTGTCCGCGACGGTAAGGCCATCGAGGGCACCGCACCCTGATCGTGTTAACGTCTGTGCTCATGGACCTTTCGCCTCGTTTGCGTGCCATCTGCGACCTGACGGTCTCGGACATGCGCGAGTTCAGCGGTCGGCACGAGTACGACGGCAAGCCGCAGGACCTCTCCCCCGCCGGCGTGCGGGCCGGGCTCGCGGCGCTCGCGTCGGCAAAGTCCTCCGCCGAGGCGTTCGGCGACGCATACGACCAGGCGCAGGCGAGCGCCTTCGAGGACAAGCTCCAGGTCACGTTCGGCGATCTCGAACTGCACCGGAGCAACCCCGCCTATCACGTCAGCGAGCTCGACCTGGCCTGCTACGACCGCGAGTACGCCCCGGCCGCGGAACGGGACGCCGCCAAGGCCGAGCACCTGGCCGCGTGGCCGGCCATCATCGACGCGGCGATCGAGTCGCTGGACCGGGTCAGCGCTCCGGTCGCGCAGGCACTGACCGGCACGGTGACCGGCCTGGCCGCGGGCATACCGGCCGATGCCGATCCGTCGGCCTCGGCCGCCGCCAGGCAAGCCCACGCCCGGCTGGTCGCGCACATTGACTACGCCGCCAAGCACGGCGAGCCCGACGCCGCGCTCGGCAGTGCCGGGCTCGCCGCGCTGATGGGCAGCGCCGAGGCGATGCCGGTCGACGTGGGCGGGCTCGCGGAACAGGCCGATACCGAACGCGACCGGCTGCACGCCCTGCTCGCCGAGGACGCCGCCCGTGTCGCGCCGGGCGGATCGCCACTGGAGGTGGCGCGCGACCTGGTCCGTGAGCACCCGGACAGCGCCGGGGTGATCGAGGCGGCCAGGGTCTGGACCGAACGCGCCATCGAGTTCACCCGCGACCGTGACCTGGTCCCTTACCACGACGGGGTGTGCCTGGTCGGGCCGGCGCCCGAGTCACGGCGCTGGGCGATGGCGATGATGTCGCCGGCCGCGCCGGGCGAGCCGGACGGACCGTCCTGGTTCCACATCACCCCGCCTGACGAGTCCTGGCCGGCCAGCGAGCAGGAAGAATGGCTCGAGGTGTTCAGCGACACCACGCTGCCAGGCATCGCGGTGCACGAAGTCGCGCCTGGTCACTTCTCGCACGGGCGGGCGCTGCGCAGGCTTACCTCCGATGTGCGGCGGACGATCCACTCCGACGCGTTCATCGAGGGGTGGGCGCACTACGCCGAGGAGTTGTGCGTCGAGGAGGGCTTCAACGCCGAGGACCCGCGCATCCGGGTCGGCATCTGGCTTGAGGCGCTGGTCCGGGTTACCCGGCTGGCCTGCGCGATCGGCGTGCACACCGCGGGCATGACGGTCCAGGAGGCGGCGCGGCGGTTCGAGAGCGACACGCACCTGTCCGGCCCGGCCGCGCTATCCGAGGCCAGGCGTGCCACCTTCGACCCGACCTACGGCCGGTACACCTGGGGCAAGCTGGAGATACTCAAGCTGCGCGAACGAGCACGTAAGGACTGGGGCACCGGGTTCACCTTGCAGCGCTTCCACAAGGCCATGCTCGATCTCGGCTCGCCATCCCTGGGCCTGCTCGGTACCGCGGTGGACCAAGGCTAGTAGCCTGTAGTCCGTGCGGAAACTTGTCGTCGCGGGGCTCGGGCTGGGGTTGTGCTTCGCTGCGTCCGGCTGCTCGACAACCGGGCCGGTGGGAGCGGGTAACGCCTACATCGCCGTGCCCGTCACACCCGGGACCACGGACGCCTACCTGGAGATCCGCAACAACGGCACGGCCGACGAACTCGTCTCGGCGCGGCTCAGCGTCGGGGGCACGGTGTCCCTGCGTGCTCCGGTGACGAACGGCACGCAGGTGATGTCGATGCGCAGCGTCAGCGACATCCCGATCCCGGCCAACTCGACCGTGCACCTAGCGCCAAACGGCTATCACCTGCTGATCACCGACGCGACCCACCTGCAGAGCGGCAAGGCGATCACGCTGAAGCTCACCTTCGAGCACGCCGGCACGATCGACGTGATCGCGCTCGTCACCAACCCGCAGTCCGGCGGCAGCAGCTACTTCCTGAACTGAGCACCTCCCCCGCGCCCCGCGCCCCACGCCCCGCGCCCGGCGCCCCACGCCCGGCGCCCCACGCCCGGCGCCCCGCGCGCGGACCCAGCCATCACATGCGTCACGTCCGTCACTTGACTCACGCTGACCTCAGCTCGCGGCCCGCCGGGCGCAAACAACGCGGAACATCGCTCTTTCACCGAAGAAAAGGTTGCTGACAGCAACGTTATTCACCGTGTTGGACATTATTACCGCGCTACAGAGGTCGAACTGTGAGGGTCTGCGGCGCCCGCGGCGATCAGGGCCATCCCGGCCACGTCGCCGCCGCACCGGCATCCCGCAAACCGAATAAACCGGACAAACCGCCCGCGCCCGGGCGGCATCACGGTGATCGCGGGGCAGCCGCCCACGGCCGGGCAGGCAGACCCCGCCATTTCAACCCCTGCAATCAGTCCAGTCAGCCGCTCGGCACCCGACCCGAACCGGCCCGGCAAACGCCCCCGCCGGGCTCCAACCCGGACAATCCGCCTCAGCGATCCCGGCGGGTGAGCGGCATCCTGGTCCTGGTCTCCTCATCGCGCGGCGTGTACACCATGACCCGAGCCCCGGCCATCCCGGGCACCTCGAGTTCGGTCACCGTGAAGCGGACCTCGCCAGCCTGCGGGTGCGCGTAGGTCAGGTCGCGCGACTCCCAGTTGGCCACCTCGTGCAGCGCCCACAGGTCGGCGAATTCCCGGCTGAGGCTGGACAGCCGCCTGATGTCCTCTTCCCAGTCGGGGTCGCCTATGTGGTTGCCGTAGGCAGCGCGCAGCCGCGCGACCAGGTACCGGACATGGCTCTCGTACTGGGGGAACTTGCCCCTGGCACTCGGCTCGGTGACGCAGCACCACAGCGTGTTGCGGTGCACACAGGGCAGCGTGTGCCACTCCCAGAACAGTTCCTCGGCCGCGCCGTTAGAGAACAAGATATCGTAGCGGGAGTTGATCAGGCTGGCCGGCAGCGGCTCAAGTGACAGCACGATCTCGCGGATGCTCTCCGGGATCACGGTGGAGGAGCATTGAGTCCTCACCGGGGTCGCCTCGGCGAGCCGGTACAGGTGCCACCGCTCGGCCTGGTCCAGCCGGAGCGTGCGTGCCACCGCGTCGAGGACTTGCGGGCTCGCGTTGATCTGGCGGCCCTGCTCCAGCCACGTGTACCAGGTGACCCCGACCCCTGCCAGCAGCGCGACCTCCTCGCGCCGCAGTCCAGGCGTACGCCGCCGCGAGCCGGGCGGCATGCCGAAGTCCTCCGGGCTCAGCTGAGCCCGGCGCGCCTTGAGGAAGTCGCCAAGCTCCGCACGGCGCCGCTCCCGCGACCCCGCGTGCTCAGCCGGACGTCCCCCCGCTTCATACGTAACCACGAGCCTGTCCCATCACCTGGTGATGGAACCAACATAGCGGTCCCCTCTGACATTTCCGGCCCCTCACCGATGACCGGGGCTCAGCCAGCCCGATTGAGGCTCAGCCGGGTAGCGGCAGCACCAGGATCAGCTACCCGACGAAGGTCTACCCGACGAGACACTAACCGACGAGACACTAACCGACGGCACCCTGGCCGGCACCATCCTGAGCGATGCTGGCCAGCAGCAGGCGCAGCAGGTCCGATAGCTCGTCTCGCTGGACGGAGGTCAGGGCGGACAGCAGGGTGTCCTCGTGTCCGAGCAGGTCATCGACGGTCCGCTCGATCAGCGCATGCCCTTCGGCCGTGAGCCTGACATAGCTGATCCGCCCGTCGCTCGCCGAACGCTCCCGGACAACCAGCCCAGAGCGTTCGGCCCTGGTCACCCGCTGGGTGATGGCACCGGCGCTGACCAGGGCGAGCTCGGCCAGTTCGCCGGCGGTGAGCCGGTACGGCATACCCGCGCGACGCAGGGTAGAGAGCAAATCGAGGGTGGCCGCGTCGACGCCGAGACGGCCGAGCGTACGGCGCCGGTCGTCGGACAGGAGCTTGCCGATCCGCCAGATCCTGGTGATCACGCCGATCGAGCCAGCCGCAGTGCCGGGCCGCTCGCGCTCCCAGGCCTGCTGGATCAGGTCGACGGCGTCAGTTGCGCCCCCGGCAGGGACCGGCATAGCCTCACTCATGAAGATAGTTTAGACCTAAAGGAGTTATGATGCGGTATGTGGTGGTGACCGGAGGCGGGACCGGAATCGGGCTGGCCGTGGCGGCCGAGTTCGCCCGGCGCGGCGATGCGGTCACGATCACCGGCAGGCGGGAGCAGGTGCTCAAGGACGCCGCGACCGCGCTGCCGGCGAAGGCGACAGAGGCGCTGGCGGGGGCGGGGGCGCGGACGGGGCCAGGGGCGGGGACG
>DASXDG010000187.1:0-6460 GCA_036490795.1 Streptosporangiaceae bacterium | reverse complement strand
CTTGTGCTTGCCGGGAATCTCATCCACCCAGGCGGGACTGGCTATCCGGTGCCGTCAAGGACCGGATGAGTGCCTCATGACCGTGTCAGGATCGACTCTGAACGCTGGATCGCGGGCACGAGGGTGTCGTCCTGGTTGGTGTGCCTGCTCGGCGAAGGGTACACAAACGCCCAGATAGCAGGCCAGCTGGTGCTCTCGGTCCGGACCGTCGACAGCCACGTCGCCGCGGTGATCGGCAAACTCGGCGCACGTGACCGCCACGACGCCGCTGCCCGCGCCGCCGAACTCGGTGTCTGCGGCATCCGGGATCGGTAGCTCGCCTGGCCGGCCTCGGTAATCGCCACGGACGCGACACCGGGACCGTGCGGCGTACTCCTGGGATCAGACCAGATCACACCCAGGAGGAACAGATGACAATCGACCAGGACAAGCTCATGGATTTCCTGCACAAGTTCGTCGGGGACCTTGGCGCGACGATGGCGGCGGGCAACGTACTCATCGGTGACCGGCTAGGTTTCTACCGAGCACTCGCCGGCCAGCCGCTGCTACCGCGTGAGCTCGCCGAACGCACCGGCACGGTGACCCGCTACGTGGACGAGTGGCTACGCGGGCAGGCAGCGGGCGGCTACGTCCAGTACGACCCGCAGGCCGGCACCTACTCGCTGACCCCGGAGCAGGCCTTCGCGCTCACCGACCCAGACGGCGCGGTCTACGCGCCCGGCGCTTTCCAGCTCGCCCTGGGGGCGCTGCGCGCCGGGGAACAGGTCACCGATGCGTTCCGGACCGGCGCCGGCATCGGCTGGCACCAGCACGACGACGAGGTATTCGCGGGCTGTGAGCGGTTCTTCCGCCCCGGCTACGCCGCCAACCTGGTATCCAGCTGGCTCCCGGCGCTCGATGGTGTCGAGGCCAAGCTCAGTGCGGGTACCCGCGTCGCGGACGTGGTTGCGGCCACGGTGCATCTACCGTGCTGATGGCCAAAGCCTATCCGGACTCGGAATTCACTGGTTCTGACTACCACACCGAGTCCATCCAGCAAGCCGCCAAGCGGGCCGCCGACGCAGGGCTGGACGGCCGGGTGTCCTTCGACGTGGCGTCGGCCCAGACGTTCACCGGCGGCCCGTACGACCTGGTGACGACCTTCGACTGCCTGCACGACATGGGTGACCCGCTCGGCGCGGCGCGGCGCATCAGGAGCCAGATCGCCGCCGACGGCACCTGGATGGTCGTCGAGCCCTTCGCCGGTACCAGCGTCGCCGACAACCTCAATCCGGTCGGCCGGGTCTAGTCTACTACTCCTTCTCTACCTTCCTGTGCGTGCCGAACGCCCTGTCCCAGGACGGCGGCTACTCCCTCGGCGCGCAGGCGGGCGAGGAGCCCATCCGGCGCCTCACGACCGACGCCGGCTTCACCCGCTTCCGTCGCGTGGGCGAGACCCCGTTCAACATCGTCTACGAGGCCGCCCCTAGCCTGCCGCACCAGCCGATGGCTCGCGCGCGGTGAACGCCGGTGTGGCATCGGCGTCGCCGCGCCGGCCGGGCACGGCCATTGAGTCGGTCACGGTTTCTGGCATGATGCGGATATGGCCGATCTTCCCCCCGATATCCGTACTGACATCGCACACCCGGCCCGCGTGTACGACTACTGGCTAGGTGGCAAGGACAACTTCGCCGCCGACCGGGAGACGGCCGAATGGGTGCTCTCGGTCACCCCGGAGATGCTGGACGCCGCCCGCGCCGGGCGCGATTTCCTGGTGCGCACGGTCCGGTTCCTCGCCCAGAGCGGGATCCGCCAGTTCCTCGACATCGGAACCGGGCTGCCCACCAGCCCGAACGTGCACGAGGTGGCGCAGTCGGTGCGCCGTGACGCTCGGGTGGTCTACGTCGACAACGACCCGGTCGTGTTCCTGCATGCCGAGGCGCTGATGGCCAAGAACGGCCTGACCCGGGTGATCCGGGCCGACATGCGCGACGTCGACGACGTCCTGGCCCAGGCGCGCGACGTGTTCGACTTCAGCGAGCCGGTGGCGCTCTTGTTCGTGGCGTCCATGCACCACCTGCTGGATGAGGACGATCCGGCAGATGTCGCCGCCCGCTATCTCGCCGCGCTCGCGCCCGGGAGTTACCTGGTGCTGTCGCACGCGACCGACGAGTTCGCCCCGGAACGGATGCGCGAGAACTCCAAGGGCGCCGCCGAGCGGGGCGCCACCTTCATCCCCCGCGGCAAGGATGCCATCCTCGCCATGTTCAACGGCCTCAACCTGCTCGAGCCGGGGCTGGTACTCGTCTCTTACTGGCGTCCCGAGGGCGGCCAGCCCGGCCTCAACGCGGACCGCGCCTGGTCCTATGGCGGCGTCGCCCAGCTCTGATCCGGGGTGAACGGTGCCCGGCCTGCGGGCTCGGTTTCATGATCGTGCGCGTGGCGTTCCGGGAAACCGGAACGCCACGCGCACGATCATCGCGATGCCGCCCGGGTGCGGGCGGTTTGTCCGGTTTGCGAGATACCGGTGCGGCGCCGTGGCCGTGATGGCCGCTCATCGCCGCGGATCGCCGCTGATCGTCGCGGGCGACGCAGACCCTCGCAGTTCAACCTCTGTAGCGCGGTAATTAACCCCACCACGGTAATTAACCATGCTGTGAGCAGCAACTTCTTCCGCGCAAAGAAGATGTTCCGCATTGTTCGCGCCTGCGGGTAGCCGCCGCCCGACGGCCGCTGCCGCCCGCCGCCGCCCGACGGCCGCCCGCCGCCGCCCGCCGCTGCCGCCCGCCGCCGGCCGCTGCTGCTGCCGCCGCCCGGCGCTCAGCTGGACGCGGCCCCGCGAGCAGCCTGCTGCCGCCGGCGTAGGGCGCCCGGGGAACGTTCCCGGGCGCCCTGCGAGCTAGCGGGCCAGATCGGTGGCCAGCTTGGCCAGGTTGGGGTAACCCAGGCCGGTGCCGACGTTGTAGATGTGGCCCGGCGTGCCGGTGTAGTACAGGTTGTCGTTGCTCGTGCCCGAGGCGTCCAGCGGGGTGAACGGCGAGCTCTTGCCCTGCGCGAGCCGGTAGATCGCCGGGTTCCACAGGCCGACGCGGTGACCGACGTACTCGTTGATCAACGCGGCGGAGCCGTTCAGCTGCGGTGCCACGAAACTGGTGCCACCCCAGCCGGCCTGCAGCGGCACCGAGCTCAGCGGGTCGTAGAGCAGGTAGCCGGTGAACGGGTCGGCGTCGGCGGACAGGTCGGGAACGGCGCGGCCGGTGCCGTAGCCGGACTGGACCGACGGCGTGGGGTTGAAGTTCCAGCTGGTCGGCAGCGTCAGGTTGTCCACGGTCTGGTTCGCCGTGGGGGTCAGGTACTGGACCGCGTGGAACAGCTGGGCTCCGACGCCGTACTGGTACGACGGGGTCGCCTCGGAGGTGCTGTAACCACCGCCGCCGCCACCGATCTGGGTGACCGCGAACGCGCTCTCGGACGGCGCGCCGAACGCGGCGTAGTCCTGCCACAGCCAGTCCCAGCCCCAGGCGCGCTGCGCCGGGATCGTCGCGCTCACGTTGACCGTCGGCCCGCTGCTAGGCACCACGGTCGCGCTGATCTTGCCGCCGAGCGTGGTGCCGCCGGCGGCGGTGACGAACGGGCTGTCCGCCGGGGTGTCCACGGACAGGTTCGTGGTGCCCAGGTCGCCGGACGCGTCGTAGGCGCCTGAGTCGCCGGCCGAGGTGAACATGCTCTGGTCCTGCGCGGCCATCTCGAGGAACGCCTCGTCGAAGGCCTGGCCGTAGGCGGCGGTCTCCTGGCCGGACGCGACGCCCGCCTTGAGGACGGTCTCCGACTCGCCCCAGCTGGAAGACACGGTGCCGGCGGCATTGGCGCTGGCAGCGGTGAACATCGCGTCGGCGAAGCCGGGGTCGGTGTTCGGCGCCTGGTAAACGACGATGCCGGCGTCGGGCGCCAGCGCGCCGGACTGCTCGACATCCAGGTCGCTCTCACCGGAACCGGCCTGTTCGTCGGGCGCGCCGGGACCGCCGTCCACGTTGTCGACGCTGAGGCGGTTCGCCGCCGTGCTGATGTGCAGGACGTTGTTCCAGAAGTACTCGGCCGTGGCCGGGTCGAAGCCGGCCAGCGTGACGATGCCGATCGTCTGCCCGGCACCGGTCATGCCGTCCTTGTACAGCGGGTTCAGCCCGTAGTTGCTGGCGAAGTCCGAAGGAGTGAGGTTGCCGGTGTAGGTCGTGGTCGGCGTGGCCGACGTGGAGCTGCGCACCGCGCTGGGCACGTGGGTGAGGCGGTCGGTGAACGGCGAGTAGTTGGACAGGCCGAGCACCGCCAGGACGCCACGACCGAACGAGCCGGGCAGCATCGGGGTCTGCTTGGTGCCGTGGATGGTCTGCGCGGGGATGCCGCCGGAGCCGTCGTGCGCCCGGACCGCCGGTACGTGGTACTGCTGCTGCTGCACCGACAGCGCGCTGTCGTACTCACCCGCGGTCCCCGTGGTGGAGACGTCGAGGCCATCGGAGTAGGTCTGCGTCACGGTGATCCCGAACCCCTTGAGGTACTTCTCCAGGGCGGAAATCACGGCCGGGTCCTGCCCGTACCGCTTGGCGAACTGCGCCACGGACAGGTCCGGGGAGTGGCCGGCTTCGACGGCGGACGCGAGGCCGCTCAGGTTCTGGCCGCGCAGGACGAACGAGACCGATTCCGGGGTGCTAGCGGGGGTAGTGCCGAAGGCGGCCGCGTTCTGCAGCGCGGCAGGGCCAGTGCCCTGCGCGATCGCGACCTTCGACGGCTGCGGGCTTGGCGTGGCGGCAGATGCCGCGTACGCCATCAGTGCCGAGGCGGGCACGACAGCCGCGACGGCTGCCGTCGTGACGATCCGCCGCCCGGCGTGCTTAGACAGCTTCAACAGGGGGTCTCCTCTTGTGATTACCGTGCCATATGAGACACAAGGACACAGACGATGCGATAGCACACGTCTGTGACCTCGAAGCACGCTAGGGCCAAGAGGGAACAAATAGCAATAAACAGTCGGTAATGTGATCAGCACGCAAAGTGGGATAATTAGGATAAAAGCGTATAAACTCGAATCAGAACGGCAGTCCCGGCGACGGCCGCTGACTGGCAAACCGTTACCCAGCCTCGCCGTTACCGGTGAGCGGGAGCGCCCGGCAGAGACTGGCGAGCACGCAGGTGGCTGGGGTCCTGGAGAGAAAGGGGTCGGATCTGGCGCCTTACTCTCCAGGCTGCCGCCGCCCGGCGGTAGCGGACCCTGCACCGTTACCTCAGAGACTGGCGGCGGCAGCGGGACTAGCCGGGCGCTAGCTGGGTACTCGGCGCGGATGACAACCCAGCGGAAGATCCCGGTGAAGTACCGGACAGGAGTGCTGCTGGTCGGCGTCGGCGCCTACCTCGCGTTCGCGGTGAGCTTGCACGCGGCGGGCTTCGACCCGCGCAGCGTCGGCTATGTCCTCATCATGGCCGGCGTCCTGACCATGGCGCTCCCCCATCGTCCCGGACACCGGGCGCGGCGCGGCGTGCTCGTGCGCCACTACGAGCGGCCGGTCACGCCGCCCAGTAAGGAGCGCTGGTCAGGTAGGTAGCGCTGAAGTCCTCGTCGCCGTGCTGCACAGCGCCCTCGTCCAGCCGTTCCGCGATCGCGTTGAAAACCGGCAGATCCAGGCTGTGCATCAGCGCGGATTCGGTGACCAGGCCGGCGTCCTTGGCGGCCAGCTTGAGCCGGAACGACGGCGAGAAGTCGCGGGCCGCGATCGCCGAGCCCTTCATCCGCAGGTACGGCAGATCGAGCGCTCCGCCCTCGATCGCCTCGAAGAACAGGGCGGGGTCGACGCCGAGCCCTTCGGCGAGCGCTATCGTCTCCGCGCCGGCCTCCACCACGGCCAGTACCCAGCTGTTGAGGACGATCTTCAGCCTGGTTCCCGCGCCCGCCTGACCAGCGCGGATGGTCCGCTTCCCGATCGCGTCGAATACGGGCTGGATCCGCGGCCTGGCCTCTTCCGGGCCGGACTCGAGCACCACCAGCTCACCCTGCTCGGCCGGCTCGCGCGTACCGAGGACGGGCGCGTCGACGAATCCGATCCCGCTGGAGTTCGCCAGGTTCTCGCAGCGCTGCGTGGCGGCCTCGCCGATCGTGGACATCTGCACCCAGATCGGGCGTGGATCGGCCGTGACATCGATCCCCGGCAGCGCCTGCTCGAACGCGGAGATCACGGCGTCCGCGTCGGCCAGGATCGTCAGCACGACGCCGGCGTCCCGCACGGCGTCGGCCGCGGTGCCCGCGACATACACGTCGTCGTCGGCGAGCGGCTCGGCCTTCTCCTGCGTACGGTTCCACGCCCGGACGTTCAGCCCGCTCCATGCCATGTTCCTGGCCATCGCCGAACCCATCGTGCCGCCGGCGCCGAGGACAGCTATCGTCTCCGTTTCCATCCGCATCCGGTACCCGTGGCTATCCGTGCTACACGCGGGC
>DASXDG010000186.1:0-23140 GCA_036490795.1 Streptosporangiaceae bacterium | reverse complement strand
ACTGACCCACTACGTCACCGAGTTCGGGCGGACCGGCTTCACCGGCGGGCTCAACTGGTACCGGGCCCTGGACCTGCGCTGGGCGCAGAGCGAGGCGCTGGGGTCGGCGCCGGTCGAGGTGCCCGTGTACTTCCTGGCCGGTGAGAAAGACGTGGACCTCGCCGGGTTCAGCGGGCGCGATCCGCTGGACCGGATGCGGTCACTGGTGCCTGACCTGCGCGAGCTTGTTATCGTGCCTGGTGCGGGTCATCTGGTGCAGCTGGAGAAACCAACCGAGGTGAATGCTCACCTACTGCGATTTCTCGCCATGATCAGGGGGGAATCCGGGCCAGCGCCACGGTGACGTCGTCCTCGTAGTGCGGGCGGCGATCAGCATGGCCGGGCTGGTGGAGAAGGCGGCCAGCACCCGGCGGCGGCCGAACCGGTCACCGAGCGTTCCCATGGTGACCAGGAAACCGGCCAGCAGGAAGCCGTAGCTATCGCTGATCCACAGCTGCTGGGTGCCGCTGGCGTGCAGGTCCTGGCTGAGCCTGGGCAGGGCGAGCAGCAGTACGAAGACGTCGACGGAGACCAGCAGCGTGGGCAGTGCCAGCACGGCCAGGCCGGCCCACTCATGGCCGGTAGCCCTATCGTTATCCATGAGACTCCTTCACGGTGGGGTGCACGGTCATACGGGGGTCGGTGCCAGCGGCGGGATTTCGACATGGCGACGTCGAGAAAGTTCTGTCGGCTCCGACTCATTGGCACAGGGGCCCATCCGGGGCGCCGGGATGATGAAAGAGTGACGCGATGAAGTACATGCTGCTGATCCACAACAACCAGTCTGTCTACGAGAGCTGGTCCGACGATGAGCGTCAGGCGCTGTTCGCCGAGGTCATGGCCATCATGGCCGAGCTCAAGGAGTCGGGCGAGCTGATCACCGATATGGCGCTCGCGGACCAGTCGCTGGCCAGGACCGTGCGGGTACGGGACGGCGCTGTCACGACGACGGACGGCCCGTTCGCGGAGGCTAAGGAACAGTTCGCTGGTTTTCTCGCCGTCGACTGCGAGACCCCCGAACGCGCCATCGAGATCGCCGCCCGCTGGCCGGACGCGAAGTACTTCGCGATGGAGGTCCGGCCGATCATGCACGACGGCGGGGCCGACCTCTGACCACGCCTAGTGATCATGACCGCTGACCGTGTCGCCGAGGACCTGCTCCGCCAGCTGGCGCCGCAGGTTCTCGGCACGCTCATCCGCCGCTACGGCAACTTCGACGAATCCGAGGACGCCGTCCAGGAGGCGCTGCTGGCCGCGGCCGTGCAGTGGCGCGCCGAGGGCATTCCCGATAACCCGCGGAGCTGGCTGATCACCGTGGCCTCACGGCGGCTGATCGACCAGTGGCGCAGCGACGATGCCCGGCGCAACCGGGAGGCCGTCGCCGCCCAGGAGATGCCCGCTGTCGCGCCGGCCGCCGATCACCGGGATCAGGCCGCCAGCGATGACACGCTCAGCCTGCTGTTCTTGTGCTGTCACCCCGAACTGTCGCAAGCCTCGCAGATAGCGCTCACGCTGCGCGCCGTCGGCGGCCTGACCACCGCCCAGATCGCCCGCGCGTTCCTCGTGCCCGAATCCACGATGGGCCAGCGCATCTCCCGCGCCAAGCAGCGCCTCAAGGCCAGCGGCGCCCGGCTGGACGAGGGGTCGCGGCAGCTGGCGCCGGTGCTGCACGTGCTGTACCTGATCTTCAACGAGGGCTATACCTCGAGCTCCGGGCCTAGCCTCGGCGACAGCGGACTGACCAGTGAGGCGATCCGGCTCACCCGGACCGTGCGCACGCTGCTGCCCGATGACGGCGAGGTGACCGGGCTGCTGGCGCTGATGCTCCTCACCGACGCGCGGCGCGCGGCGCGGTCCCGCCAGGACGGCACCCTGATCCCGCTCGCCGACCAGGACCGGGCCAGGTGGGACGGGGAAGCGATCAGGGAGGGCACCGAGCTGATCACGCATGCTCTGGCCACCGCGCCGATCGGGCCGTACCAGCTGGAAGCCGCGATCGCCGCCGTGCACGATGAGGCCGCGCGCGCCGCGGACACCGACTGGCGGCAGATCCTGGCGCTGTACCGGATGCTGGAAAGCGTCAAGCCGTCGTCGGTGGTACGGCTCAACCTGGCCGTGGCGGCCGCCATGGTGCACGGCCCCCGCGCCGGCCTTAACCTGCTCGCCAGCCTGGACGCGGACGAGCGGATGGCCGGTTACCACCGCCTGGCGGCGGTGCGGGGTCACTTGCTGGAAATGGCAGGCGACCACGACGCCGCCCGCGCCAGCTATCTGCTGGCCGCCCGGAGCACCACGAGCCTGCCCGAACAGCGTTACCTCGAATCGCGCGCCGCGCGATGCTCGCGCGAGTCAGCCACCCCGTCCTAGCCACCTCGGCCCAGCGACGCCGTTTCCGTGATCAGCATGCTGCGCAGGGCCACGGTTCCGGTACTGACGGTCACCGTGGCGGTGACCTGGCCCTCATCGCTCGCGGTGAGGGTGGCGACCGTCTTGCCGTTGACGAGAAGCTGGACGGGATGGCCGGGGAGGAAGCCGGTGGCCCGCAGGTAGTAACTGCCGGGGCTTCCGGTCAGCCGGATGCTGGTGTGCTCAAGCGCGGCGAGCTGATCTCTGGCCCGCTGTCTGGCCCGGACGTCCAGCCCGGCGTTCGCGACCAGGCTGTCCACGAACCGCGGCGCCGACACGGTCCCCCAGCCGCTGGCGACGTCGAAGCCGGGGCCCGCCGCGTAGCCGCGCACGGCCAGGACGCCGTTCCGGTAGACGGAATCGTTGCCGTGGACCACGTCCGCGATGCCGTCCCTGGCACCGGCCGGGCCAAGTGCGAGGTAGAGGGCGGGGTTGACCGGGCCTACGTTGGCGCCCTTGTTGAGCTGAGTGGCGAGGGCGAGCACGCCGGCGAACAACGGCGTCGCCTCGGACGTGCCGTCGTTGGCGTCCATCGTGATGTCGGGGACCTCGCGCATCGGGTCGTGGACGACCGCGTCCTGATACCAGGGCCTGGCGAAGACCGCGGAGAATCCCGCACCGCCGGAGAAGAAGCCGTCGTCGTTCCACAGCGGATCTGGGCCGAGCCGCCTACCGGTGCCGCTCAGGTTCGGGACGCTGCCCGCGACGGCCGTCACCCACGGAGAGTCGTCCCAGGTCGCGGTCGCGGCCGTGGTCGTGGTGTCCGCGCACTGGCCGTTGGCGACGGCGAGGTTCTGCACCACGCCGCAGTCCCCCGTACCGGCGACGATCGCAATGCCCTGTGCGGCCGCCGCCAGCTCCGCGGGGTTCTGCGCGGTTATCTCTTCATCGCCATGGCTATAGGTCGATTCACCCGTGCCGTCGCTGACCGAGATCACGTTGGCCAGGTGATGACTGGCGATGTCCGTCACGGCCTCCATCAGCTCGGGCGGCGCTACCTGGCTGGCCGCGTCGTCCTGGAGCTGGGTGTCGGCCGGAGCCACCGCGATCAGGATCTTCGCGTACGGGGCGATCAGGTGGACGGCCGTGACGTCCAGGTCGAGTTCGCCTTGCCAGGCGGCGCAATCACCGTAGGCGCCCAGCTTCTGCATCCCCTGCGGGCAGGTCTTGGGCAGCGGGCCGGCCGGGTAGATGGTCTTGATCACCGGATCGGGCAGGCCGAGCGGCCGGTCGAACTGGCGGACAACGGATGCGATGCCGGGGTCGTTCCAGCCTTCCAGCACGGCGACCGTGGTGCCGGCCCCGTCGGTGCCGTCGCGCCACAGCGCGCCGATGCCGTAGTCGTAGATGTCGGCCACGCCAGGGGAGGAATCCTGCAGCAGCCGGTAGTGCGCCTTCATCGTGGCGAGCGCGGCGGTCAGCACCGCGACCTGCCGGTTCTGCACCAGCACCGGGGCCCGGGCCGGGGCCGGGGCCGCCGGAAACGCCTGCCCCGGTACCGCGAGAGCGGGGGCCACCGCTGCCGGGACGACGACAATTGCCATGGCCAGGACCGCCAGCGTGGCGAAGGCGCGGACTCGCATGCCTCAATCGTCATGAACCAGACGATCGGCACGCAACCCCTCGGCGGAACTGTTGAGCTTGGGCATACCTGCGCCTAGGGTGTGTACTGGTCAGTAGGTTTCGGGAATGAGGCTTGCATGAATGACGAGAACCTGGCCAGGCTGGCCGAGCTGGCACTGGACAGGCAGGGCGAGCACAGCAGCCTCTTCTATCAGGGGATCTGGCACACCAACGCGGAGCTGGCCGACCGGGCCTCGCGGCTGGCCACCGGGCTCGCCGGACTCGGAGTAAGCCCCGGCGACCGGCTGCTCGTGCTGATGGCGAACTGCCCTGAGGTCCCGATCACCTACACGGCGGCGTGGCGGGCGGGCGCGGCGGTGACACCGCTGATCTTCCTGGTCAGTGAAGACGAACTGCGCAACGCGCTGGTGGACTCGGGCGCGGTCGGGGTGGTGACCACGGCTGAGTTCCTGCCGAAGGTGACCGCGGCGGTGGCCGGGGCACCCGGGGTGCGGTTCATCGTGTGCGTGGAAGCGCCCGCCGGCGCCGGCGCCACCGTGCACGACTTCGCGGACGTGGCGGCCGCGGCACCGGGCTCGATCGTGTCCAGGTCCGGCTCGGACCTAGCCGCCCTTCTCTATACCGGCGGGACCACCGGGCGGTCCAAGGGCGTCCCGCTGTCCCACGCGAACCTGAACTGGTGCGGGCAGGCCGTGGACAAGGACTCGCCGAGCAGCCAGCTGACCTCGCACCTGATCCCGCTCCCGCTGGCCCACGCCTACGGCCTGCTCGTCCTGTGCGTGGGCATGCACAGGGAAAACCCGAGCCAGATGTACCTGATGCGCTGGTTCGACCCGGCTGGCTGGGTGGCGCTGGCGGAGGAACACAAGATCCAGGGCACCGCGCTCGTCCCGTCGATGATCGCGATGCTGCTCGCGCAGCCGCTCGAGTCGCACGACTTGTCCGCGCTCACCTCGGTGTCGTCCGGCGCCGCGCCGCTGCCTGCCGAGGTCAGACGGCAGTTCCAGGCCCGGGTGCCGAACGCGACCATCTACGAGGGATACGGCTGCACCGAGTCGGCGACGATCATCTCCTCGAACCCGCCGGGCCGCGACCGGCCAGGCAGCGTCGGGCTGCCGGTACCCGGCTGCGAGGTGTCCATCCAGTCCGGCACCGGCGAGGTGCTGGCCGCCGGGCAGGACGGCGAGATCTGCGTCCGCTCCCCCGGCGTGATGTCCGGCTACTGGAACACCCCGGACATGGCACACGTCCTCGGCGGTGGCTGGCTGCACACCGGGGACATCGGGCACCTGGACGAGGACGGCTACCTGTACGTCGTGGACAGGAAGAAGGACCTGATCCTGCGCGGCGGCTTCAACGTGTTCCCGCGCGACGTCGAGGACGTGCTGGTCAGCCATCCCGCCGTGGCCCAGGCGGGCGTTGTCGGGCGCCCCGATGACCGGCTCGGCGAGGAAATCGTGGCGTTCGTCGCCCTGGCGCCTGGCAGTTCGGTGACCGGACCCGAGCTCGTCGCCTACGCCAAGGAACACCTGTCGGCGGCCAAGTACCCGCGCGATGTCCGCATCGTGGCGACGGTGCCGCTGACCAGCGTGGGCAAGCTGGACCGCAAGAAGCTGCGCGAGTGGGTGAGCGCCGGCTAGGGACGGTTCCGGTCCAGGAACGCGAGCAGGTGGTCGTTGAATGTGTCCGGCTGCTCCAGGTTGGGCAGGTGGCCGGTGTCCTTGAGCAGGACGACCTCCGGATCGTGCAGGCACCCGGTGAGTTCGCTGGTCACCTCGGCGGTCGAGTAACCGTCGTGGTCACCGGTGCAGACCAATGACCTGGTGTGCAGCGAGCGCAGCACCGGCCGGTAGTCGGGGCGCTGCGCCCGGCCGCGCAGCGCGGCGGCGGCGCCGCGCGGATCGGTCGCCAGCATCATGTCCGTGATCTGCCTGGTCAGCGTCTCGCCCGGATCCGGGCCGAACAGGCGCGGGCCCATGGCGTCCGCGATCGGACCCATGCCCTGCTCCTCCGCGGTCTTCGCCATGTCCATCCGCGCGGCCGCGTCCTGCGGTGACGGCGGCTGCGCGGTGGTGGCGACGAAGCACAGCGCCCACCAGCGGTCCGGTTCGGCGGCGGCGAGCTCGGTCATGACCAGCCCGCCCATGCTGAGCCCGGCCAGCGCGGCCGGGCCGGCACCGAGCCGGTCCAGCAGGGCGCGGATGTCGGCGGCGAGTTCGGCCATCGTCACCACGCCGGGCGTGACCGGGCTCTCGCCGTAGCCGCGCAGGTCCGGGACGATCACCCGGTACTGGTCACCGAGCGCGGCCACCTGCGGCGCCCACATGCTCCGGTTGAACGGGTGCCCGTGGATGAGCACGACGGCCGGGCCGCTGCCGGCATCGTCGAAGGCGAGGTCGGCTTGGGTCACGAGCCCCATCGTAGCGACCGCCGGCCGCGAGCCCGTACGTCGCGAGCCCGTACGTCGCGAGCCTATGAGCAGTGCTGGTGCGTGTCCGCGACAGTATGGATGATCCAGATGTTGGGTTCCCGGTATTCGGCGGTGTCGGTTTCCCTGTCGACGTGCACCGTGGTCAGGCCCTGCGGGAAGACATAGTCGCCGGTCTCCGGGAACGGCATGTCCGTCCAGCGCTCCCACTCGGCCACCGTGCCGGTGATGCGCAGCGAGTGCGGGATCACCGGCCCGATGCGCGCGCCCAGGCCGGTGTGCACCCGGACCCAGGGGTCGAACGGCGTGCCGTCGGCGCGGGTCCACCGGGCGTAGCGCTCGATCGGGATCGTCGGGTAACGGTCCTTGCGGCTGGGCCTGACCGGCGCGATCAGGTGCGGAAGCCCGGCCCGTTCCGCCAGCGATGCCATCGCCCGAAGGATCACCGGGGACAGCCGCCTGCCCTGGTGCTGGGGCGGGATCTCGGCCGCCAGCGCGCTGACCGCGGTCGGCTGCCCGCCTCTGGCCCGCAGCTCGAACGCGGCCGCGATCGTCGCGTCGATGCCGGGACCAAGGTCTTCGTCAGTGCCGTCCCAGGCGACCGGGATCGTGTGTCCCTCGGCCAGGATCAGCTGATCCTCCCGGTCGTACAGGACGAACTGCCACTCCGGGAAGTCGTCGTAGAGCCGGGCCCAGTACTTGTTCAGGTCCTCGCCGTGCTTGTTGTACTCGGGCCAGACGTCGTCGAGGAGCCCGCCGAGCCCGTCCCACAACTCGGGCCGGTCGCTGTACCGGATGACCTCTGGATTCACGACGCGCCCTCGTCCCGGTTCACATGCGGAACGTAACATCCGACCGGGCCGAAGCACCACTGTCGTTATGAAGACACAAGCCTGCCCTTGACTTCCCCGAGGCTGAGCCGGGTGCCGTCGGTGGCGGGCGCGGTCGCGCTGATCGTGATCTGGTCGCCGTCCTCGAGGAACGTGCGGGTGGTGCCGTCGGCGAGGGTGAACGGCCTGGCGCCGCCCCAGCTCAGTTCGAGCAGGCAGCCGAGCTGGTCGGTGGTCCCGCCGCTGACTGTGCCGGACGCGTAGAAGTCGCCGGTCCGTACGCTGGCGCCGTTGACGGTCATGTGCGCGAGCATCTGGGCCGGGGTCCAGTACATGCTCGTGAATGACGGGGTGCCGATCACATGCCCGTTCAGGCTGATTTCCAGCGCCAGGTCGAACGTGCCGGACGCGTCCTTGAGGTATGCCAGCGGTTCGGGATCTTGCGCGGGCGCGGGGATGCGCGCGGCGGACAGCGCGGGGAGCGGCACGATCCAGGGGGACACCGAGGTCGCGAACGACTTGCCGAGGAAGGGGCCGAGCGGGACGTACTCCCACGATTGCAGGTCCCGTGAGGACCAGTCGTTGACCAGGCACACGCCGAACACGTGCTCCTCGAAGTCGGCCGCGGTGAGCGGCGAGCCCAGCTCAGAGCCCGTGCCGATCACGAAACCGATCTCTGCCTCGAAGTCCATCCGCACCGAGGGGCCGTACGTGGGCGCGGCGTCCGGGGTGAGCTTGCGCTGGCCGTGCGGACGCTTGATGTCGGTGCCCGACACGATGACCGTGCCCGCCCTGCCGTGGTAGCCGATCGGCAGGTGCTTCCAGTTGGGTGTCAGCGGCTGCGCCCCCGGGCGGAAGATCTTGCCGACGTTGCTCGCGTGGTATTCGCTCGCGTAGAAGTCGACGTAGTCGCCGACCTCGAACGGCAGATGCAAGCTGACGGCGGAAAGGTCGTGCAGCGGCGCCAGGTCAGACCGCAGCACCTCGGCGACCTGTGACCGGACCCTGGTCCAGGCCGGGCGTCCCTGCGCCATGAACGCGTTCAGGCTGGGCTGGGCGAAGACCGGGTCGCTGAGCGCGAGGGCGAGGTCAAGGACCTGGTCGCCGAAACGCACGCCGCAGCGGCGGCTCGTGCCCGGCGTCGAGAACACGCCGTACGGCAAGTTAGCCAGGCCATAACCCGTCAACGTTGATCAGCTCCAGTGCGACCAGGTCGGCGACCGGCTCGGTGATGCTGCAGGTGCCGAAGGAAAGGAATGACGTTCTGGCCGCGCAGACCACGTCAGGACCAAGGGCACGCGGCGGCTCCCGGTCGGCCAGGATCGCGGCCGCGTCATCCGCCGAAGCGCCCTGCTGAAGAGCGTGCGTGGCGCGCAGCACGTTGAGGAAACCATGCTGTTCCAGTGCGCCGTCGGTGTGCCGGACCGCGTGGTGCAGGCCGGCCGTGCACTTGAACGGGACGCCCCTGGTCACCGCCGCGCGCAGGGAATCAGCCAGCTCCCGCTCGCCGGGATGCGCATGCGGGACGGTTCCGCCGGTACGGAACTTGGCCCGGTAGCGCGTCCCGGCGATAGCGTCGAGCACCGGCTCGCGCCGGTCATCGCGGGGCACCTCGATGTACGCGGTCGTTCCGTCCGGGAGCGAATCGTCCAGCTGGGCGATCAGCTCCGCGATGTCGCGACCCGGGACTACCTCGACAGCGGCCAACGGCACCGCGGCGGCGAGCGCCTCGGCCAGGCTCGCGGCGGGCGTCGTCACCGACAGCACCACGCCGTCCAGGTCGTGACCGCCGTGCACCAGCTCACCCAGACGAGCCACCGGGAACACGAACGGCCCCACCATGTCCTTGTACCAGGCGCGGTGATACTCGCGGTGCGCCGGCACCGCGTCGCGCAGCACAGCGTTACCCGGCGGGAAAACCGCCGCGTCGTCGAGGAAACCCGCGAACATCGTTACGCGTTGTCGTCGAGGTGGCGTTCGGCATCGCCGACGTAGATCTGCCGCGGCCGCGCGATCTTCTGCTCGGGGTCGGCGGCGTTCTCCTGCCACTGCGCCAGCCAGCCGGGCATGCGCCCGATCGCGAACAGCACGGGGAACATCGCGACGGGGAAGCCCATCGCCTGGTAGATGATGCCCGAGTAGAAGTCCACGTTCGGGTACAGCTTGTGGCTGATGAAGTAGTCGTCCTGAAGCGCGATCCGCTCCAGCTCCAGCGCGATGTCCAGCAGCGGGTTACGTCCGGTGACGTCGAAGACCTCGTCGGCGACCGTCTTGATGATCTTGGCCCGCGGGTCGAAGTTCTTGTACACGCGGTGGCCGAAGCCCATCAGCCGCAGTTCGCCGCTCTTGACCCGCTCGATGTAGGCCGGGACTTCCTTGACCGAGCCGATCTCGCGCAGCATCCGCAGCACCTGCTCGTTCGCGCCGCCGTGCAACGGGCCGTACAGCGCGGCCGCCGCGGCCGCCGCCGCCGAGTACGGGTCGACCTGGGAGCTGGACACGCTGCGCATCGCGCTGGTCGAGCAGTTCTGCTCGTGATCGGCGTGCAGGATGAACAGCACGTCGAGGGCGTGCTCGAGCACCGGCTTGGGGTGGTACTTCGGCTCGGACATCTTGTCCATCATGTTGAGGAAGTTGCCCGCGTAGGAGAGCTCGTCATCCGGATACGCGTACGGCAGGCCCTTCTCGTGCCGGTAGGCGAACGCGGCGAGCGTCGGCATCTTGGCGATCAGGCGGATGATCTGCTTGCGCGCCACGGCCGGGTCGTGCACCCGGTTGGCCTCGGGGTAGAACGTCGACAGCGCGGCGACGGTGCTGACCAGGATGCCCATCGGGTGCGCATCATGGTGGAACCCGTCGATGAACTTCTTGACGTTCTCGTGCACGTAGGTGTGATGGGAGATCTCGTGCGCCCAGGACGCGGAGTCTTCCTTGCTGGGCAGCTCGCCGTTCAGCAGCAGCCAGGCGACATCCAGGAACGACGAGCGCTGGGCCAGCTCCTCAATCGGGTAGCCACGGTAGCGCAAGATCCCCTTGTCACCGTCGATGAAGGTAATCGCGCTCCGGCAGCTCGCCGTATTCATGAACGCGGGGTCGTAGGAAAGCAGTCCGAAGTCGTCCTCAGACGTCTTGATCTGCCGCAGGTCGGTGGCTCGGATGGCACCATCGACAATCGGAAGTTCATAGCTGCGGCCGGTTCGTGAGTCGGTCACGCGCAGCACGTCAGTCGTGGTCATGTCTAGACCATAGGCCTGTCGCACCAGTGTCTCCAGCCCTACCCCTGCCCATCCGACCGTGATCGTCGTCACCTGACCACTCACCAGTTGCGCTACACGTCTAGCGCTACGCCTGTTTTGATTATTTCTGTCTGAAACGGTAGGGAATATCGCTATCCGGCCCGCTCGCGGGGGCCGCCTCGGTCACCGGTCCGGTCCGGCCTTCTTCCTTTCCGGCGCCGTGGCGACCTTCTTCTCCGGCGCCGCGGTAGTGACCTTGGCCTGGTCGCGGACGGCACGGAAGCGCTGCTGCGCGCCCTGCTTGGTCAGTCCGTAGCACGCGCCGATCTCGATCCAGGTGGCCCCGGCCTTGCGGGCGGCCGCCACCTGGGCGGCCTCAAGTTCTTCCGCCGCCTCTCGCAGTTGCCGGGCCACGTCGAGCCGGCCGGCCGGACCCTCGGCGGCATCGAGAGCGCTGAGCGCTGCGATGATCCGCCGGACGGGACTCTTGGACGCCACGGTCATAGCGTATCGACAACTGACGAATGTCAATGATACGTTGACGCCTTCGTCAACATTTTGTTGACCTCGGAGGCGGACGGGGGTGAGACGCATGGGCAAGAAGAGCAAGAAGGACAAGAAGGGAAAGAAAGGCAAGTAACGCTGACCGGCCGGACAGCGGCGGAGGCGATCCGCCGCTGCCGGCCCGGCAGGGCCAATGGGCGCGCTTGTCCGGGCCGCGCTCGCATTGACCCAGCAGGCAGGCCCTATGTTGGCAGCGTGACTGGACGACATGGAGATGGCCCGTACCTGGATCTGGATCGCGACGCGTGGCGCGGCTTGCGCGCCAGCACACCGATGTCGCTGACCGCCGAAGGGCTGGACGCGGTGCGTGGCCTTGCCGATCCGATCCAGCTCAGCGAAGTCGAGGACATTTACCTCCCGCTGAGCAGGCTGCTGCGCCTCTACTTCGAGGCCAGCGCCGGGCTGCGCAAGACCGTCGGAGGATTCCTCGGACAGGAGATCCGGCCGGCGCCGTTCATCATCGCGGTCGCCGGCAGCGTAGCCGTCGGCAAGTCCACCACGGCCCGGGTGCTCCAGACGCTGATCAGGCAGTGGCCGCAGCAGCCGCACTCCGAGCTGGTGACGACCGACAACTTCCTCTACCCCAATGCGGTGCTGGATGAGCGCGGCCTGGCCAACCGCAAGGGTTTCCCCGAGTCGTATGACCGCCGGGCGCTGCTGCGTTTCGTCCAGCAGGTGCGGGCGGGTGCGGCCGAGGTCACCGCGCCGGTCTACTCGCACGTCGCCTATGACATCCTGCCCGGGAAACGGCAGTCCGTGCGGCGGCCCGATGTCCTCATCCTCGAGGGGATCAACGTGCTGCAGCCGGCCCCGCGCGGCGTTCTCGCGCTCGCCGACTTCTTCGACTTCTCGGTCTATGTCGACGCGCATACCGATCACATACAGCGATGGTTCCTCAGCCGGCTGCACGCACTGCGCGAGACCGCGTTCACCGACTCGCAGTCACCGTTCCGCAGGCTTACCCAGGTCAGCCTCGAAGAGGTCGACGCGTTCGGCACCCAGATCTGGAAGAGCATCAACGAGGTCAATCTGGTCGAGAACATCCAGCCAACCCGGGCCAGGGCCACGCTCGTCCTGCACAAGGGCGCCGATCACTCGGTGACGCGAGTCCGGCTCCGGCGATTCTGAGACCGTTACTGTAAAGGTAAGCGCAAGCCGGATCGCGAATGCGGCGGGAGAAGACCAGTGCTCGACGACGTGGAGTACGACGACAGTGAGCCGCCCGCGATCGGCCTGGTGGCCGATGGCGTTTCGTGGGAAGACGTGCATGACCACATAAAGATCGCGCACAACCCGCTGCTGGTGTTGCCGGCGGGCGGCGCTGAGTACGCCGGCGCTTACTGGACCGGCACCGAGATGGTTGTCACGCAGGCGCTCGGGCCCGATCAGGAACAGGCTCTCGGCGAGTTCCGTGACTACCTCCGCGACCGCGGCGAGATCTGACCGGTCAGGACGCCGCGGCGAACTCGGGCCACGGCAGGGGACGGTGCGGGACGACCGCCTCGGTGGCCGCGGGCAGTTCGAGGATGAGGGTGCCCTGTTCCTGGAAGAGGCGGACCCGGTTGGGCCAGATGCTGATGCTCGGGTGGAAATGGCGTGGCCGCATGTTGTAGTAGATCCCGCGTCCGTAGCTGATGCGGATCTCCCTGACGCCGGGTCGCTGCTGGTACAGGCACGCGCCGAGCGGCACTCCCCGGGAGGTGGGGCCGGTCGGCGTGTGGGCGTTGCCCGCGACTACCAGGGTGCCTGCCGCCGCAGTCGCGCCGGCCAGGACCCGGCCCGCCATCGCCTGATCGCGTTCGGACCAGCTCCGGTCCGCGCCGGTTACCCCGTCGAACATGGCGGGGGCGAGCTGCCCGGTTCTGGCGCGCCGGCGCAGGACCGCCAGATGGCCGACGGTGAGCCGGCCGTCGCCCAGCCACAGCATCGGGTGGTCGCGGAGGCGTCCGTCGCCAAGGAACGAGGTGATCGGATCCACGAGGTCACCGGGCCAGTCCAGGGCAAGGCCACCTAGACCGAACGCCTGCATCAGCGCGTGGATGAGCAGCGGATTCTCCCGCACGCCATGCACCTCGCCGAGCAGCAGCAAGCCGGACTCATCCAGTGACCGCTGCGCCGCTGCCTGAGCTGACGGCTCCATCATCAGCTCCAGGTCCGTGACCTCGAACCCGGCAGCCGCACGCTCAAGCGCTTCCCGCGAAGCAACGCGTGGCATACCTCAGAGTCGCACTAATTCCCTGGATCTCCGAGTAGCCGCGCCGCCGCCCGAGGCGATAATAACGCAAGCTACAAAGGCATTTCCGCGACGCCCTGCGCCACAGCGCACGGCGCGCACAGCCGCACGTCCGCGTCGCTGAGCCGCCGGGTCAGGACCGCGCTCCCGTCACACACGCCTTTGTCGTCGGGATGCGCCGTCGCGCACGGGCAATGACAGCGATGCCAATCCCCGGCCATAGCAGCGCGCCCGGCCTCCATCGCGGCACGGACAGCCGGTTCGAGCTTGTCCAGCGCCTCGCCGGTTGCCGCCCCCACCCGCTGCCGCCACTCGCCCAGCGCGGAAGTAGCAGCCTGCCATGCCGCGGCAAACTGCCGACCCGGATTGTCCGCTTCACCACTCATAGCGACATTTTCTCATCCGGGGGTGGCTGTGACCAGCGCGGGGCCATGCCAGGATGAGAACCATGCGCGTCCAGCGGTTCACTGGCCAGGTCGTCGCAGGCCCAGGCGGCCGGCTGGTCATCGGCATCCGGTTCGATCCTGATCAGGCGTGGGGCGCCAAGGCTGAGCACCGGGTCGGGGGCACAGTCAACGGCAAGCGGATCCGCGGCACGATCGCCCGGGGCGACGACGGCTGGATCCTGCCGGTGACACCGATGTGGGCGCGCGACGCGAACCTGGCGGCCGGCGATGACGTGACCGCCGAACTGTCGCCAGAGGGCCCGCAACGCGACGACCTCGCCGAGGATATCCAGGCCGCGCTGGACGCCAGCCCGGCCGCCGGCGCGTTCTTTGACACGCTGGCCCAGTTCTACCGCAAGGCCTATCTGCGCTGGATCGACGCGACCACCCGGCGCCCCGACCTACGCGCGGCCCGTATCGCCGAAGTCGTCGGCCTGCTCGAGGCCGGCGTCAAGGAACGGCCGCGCTGACCCCGGAGGTACGGCGGCCCAGCGGACCCTGCTGGCCAGAAGCGACCATGCTGGGCAGGAGCCGAAAAGCGCGGGTCTGGCGACGCCTGGGCTGAGTCCGGCGGGGCGATTATCGCGGTAATTAACCCCAACGTGGTGAAAAACCATGCTGTGAGCAGCCTTTTCCTCCGTGAAAGAGCGACGTACCGCGCTATGTGCGCCCTGCCGGCCGCCAGCCGAGTGACCACGGTGAAGCGCGCCAACCTCGCGCAAGGACCATTTCGCGAAAACATCCCGGAGCTAGCTGGATTCGCGTGCCCCGTCTTTGGGCAGACGCGGAACATGACAGACATGACGGACGACCCAGACAAGCGCGAGGACATCCTCGGCCTCGGGGACTCCGATTGTGCGCCGCGCGCCTTCCGCCTGGTTACCCGCCTGGACCGGGTCACCCTCAGGCTGACCCGGCGGCCACGGCTGATGGCCATCGCGGCAGGCCTGGCAGTCGCGGCACTGGTGGCCGGAGCGGTCGCGTATCTCGGTCCCGGTCGTGCGGGCGTCCCCGCTTCAGCGGCGCAACCCCGCCCGGTCGCCAGCCACTGCACGGTGTCCGGCCCGGCCGGGCTCACCAAAACCGAGATCGCCAAGCTGCTCAAACAGATGCCCAAGCAGACGCTGAAGTCGCCCTCGGGAGGACAAGTGACGTACATCGTCGCTGGTGTCAACGACAAGACCACGGTGAAGGTGAGCTGCTAGCGCCTGCTGGCAACGCGGTTAGGCACGTGGTTCGGCTCTGCATGGGACTTGTCTGTAGCAAGTCTTGTTTTATGCAATACTTAGCCTTGTGAATGAACTCACGCCAGAGAACCATAAGGCGGAGGACACGGCCGACGCGGTGCCGGCGCTGGAGCTGATGACGCGCGCACTGGTAGGGCTGACCCTGCAGAGTCTGACCGTCCTGGACGGCGCGGTGAGCCTGCCGCAGTTCCGGCTGCTGCTGGTGCTCTCGTCGCTGGGGCGTGTGCCCTCCTCTCAGCTCGCGTCCTCGCTCACGATGACCGCGTCGTCGGTGACGCGGCTCGCCGACCGGCTGGAGGCGGCGGGACTGCTGGCGCGGGGCACCGATCCGAGGAGCCGGTCGATCGTCACGGTCGAGGTCACCCAGGCAGGCCTGGACCTGGTGACGCAGGTGGTCGATCGCCGGCACGCGCTGCTCGCCGCGGTCCTGGACCGGATGGAACCCGCCGAGCGGAAGGCCGCCGGGCGCATCGCTAACCGGTTCGCTGTACTGGCGGGCGAGGCGGCGGAGCTCGGCCTGGCCGGGCCGCTCCCGCTGTGACGCCGGCCGGACCGCCGGGAAGCCCGACCGGACCAGCCCGCACCGGACCAGCCCGCTCCCGACCCGCTGGGCCGTCGCAACGGGCGGCGCACCTGGGTGACTTCACCCTCACCCCGCGGACGCTGCTGATCACCGCGATCGCGCTCGCGGTGGGCGGCGCGAGCGCGGTCGCGGCGTTCTGCCTGCTGCGGCTGATCGCACTGATCACCAACGCGGTCTTCTATCAGCGGCTGTCGACGGCGCTGGTGGCACCCGGGGCCATCCACCACCCCTGGTGGCTGATCTTGCTGGCACCCATCGCCGGCGGTCTGGTGGTCGGCCTGATGGCCCGCTACGGCAGCGAGAAGATCCGCGGACACGGCATGCCGGAGGCGATCGAGGCGATCCTGGTCGGCCAGAGCCGGATCGCACCGCGGGTCGCCGTGCTCAAGCCCGTCTCGGCGGCGATATCGATCGGCACCGGCGGCCCGTTCGGCGCCGAGGGGCCGATCATCATGACCGGCGGCGCGGTCGGCTCGATCCTGGCGCAGTTCCTGCACCTGACCTCCGACGAGCGCAAGATCCTGCTGGTGGCGGGCGCGGCGGGCGGGATGGCGGCCACGTTCAACGCCCCCGCTGGCCTCGGTGCTGCTCGCGGTCGAACTGCTGCTGTTCGAGTGGCGGCCGCGCAGCCTGATACCGGTCACCGCGTCGGTGATGGTGGCCGTTCTGTGCCGCTGGCCCATGCTCGGCGCCGGCCCGGTCTTCCCGGTCGCCGCCATCTCCCGGCCCAGCTCCGCGGCGGTGGCGCTCGCCCTGGTGCCGGGCCTGACCGGCGGCTTGCTCGCCGTGGCGGCTACCGTCCTTGTGTATAAGTCCGAGGATGCCTTCGCCCGGCTGCCCATCCACTGGATGTGGTGGCCCGCCATCGGCGGCGCGATCATCGGGCTGGGCGGCCTGGCCGAACCACGCGCGCTCGGCGTCGGCTACGACGTGATCGGCCAGTTGCTGGCCGGCCGGGCGGGACTGTCGCTGATCGTCGGCATCCTGGTGGTCAAGACCCTGATCTGGTCGCTGTCGCTCGGCTCCGGAACCTCGGGTGGCGTGCTCGCGCCCGTGTTCATGATCGGCGGGTCACTAGGCGCGCTGGAAGGTTACGCGCTGCCGCACGTGGCTCCGGGCTTGTGGGCGATGGCGGGCCTGGCGGCGGTGGTCGGCGGCGTGATGCGCTCGCCGTTCACCGGCGTCGTGTTCACCATGGAACTGACCCGCGCCTGGGACACGCTCCCGGCGCTGCTCGTCGCGTCGGTCGGCGCGTACGCGGTGTCGGCGCTGCTCCTCAAGCGCTCGGTCCTCACCGAGAAGATCGCCCGCCGCCACCTGCACCTCACCAGGGAATACAGCACCGATCCGCTGGAAACGTTCTTCGCCTGGGAGGTGATGACTCCCGATGCTGGCGCCGAGGCCCGGATGTCGGTCTACTCGGACGACACGCTGCGTCAGGTCGCCAACGCCTTCGCCCGCAACGACCGCACCCGGGCCGCCGTCATCGACCGCGCCGACCCCGCCCGCGTGGTGGGCGAGATCACCCTGGGCCAGCTGCTGCACGCCCGGCGGCGGGATGTGCTCGAAGACGAGCATCGCGAGCGTCTCCTGCGCCTGCGCCGGCGCGGACACCGGGTAGGGCGTGAATGAGTTGCCTCATCCGGGGAGTGCGAGCACGATGAGAACATGACCGGTGAGCCGGACGAGAATGAAGAAATCCTCGGCTTCGCAGACGCGGACCGCGCCCCCTTGTGCTCCCTCTCTGACCGGCTCAGACCCCGCCTGGACTCGCTCGCGCTGAAGGTGACCCGCAGACCCCGGCGGGCGTTCATCGCGGCCGGCCTGATGATCGTGGCGCTGGCGGCAAGCGCGGTTGCTTACTCCGGGCCACCGCACCGCGTCTCTCATCTGTCCGCATCCGGTACCGCCGCGCGACCACAGCCGGTCGCCACCCGGGTCATTGTTCCAGGCCAGTGCCCGGCGTCGGGCCGGTCCGGTCTGTCCGCCACCGAGATAGCCAAGATCCTCGACCAGCTCCGCGAGCAGGCCGCGCAATCATCCTCGGGAGCGCAACAGGTGGAGACCATCACGGTGGAATCCGGTCCTGGCAAGCACGCCTGCGCGGTGCTGAGCCTGCTCGAGGAGCAAGGACAGATCTCCCTGCCTTTCCCCGTGGCGACGTTGCCAGGAGGCTAGGGGCGGTACCTCAGAAGAGCGTCGGCGGCCCGGCCGGAACCGGTTCGGGCAGGGGCTCGATCTCAGGCACGAGCGCTCGCACATCGTCATAGAACCGGCGCGCTAGTTCCAGCGCCTCGACGTTGTCGGGTGTGTGGATGAAGACGGTCGGTGAGCGCCCCTCGCGCAGCCAGCCGGCCACGGTGCCGAGCCACGGCTGCCATCCCGCGACCGTGCGCGCCGGATCGTCCCGGCCGATGTAGCGGACGACGGGATGCGCGGTGAGGGCTCGCGACCGGCGCGGGACGCGCGGCTTCTTCGTCCACGCCTCCCGTTCGGCATCGCTCACCGCAGAGCCGTCGAACAGGACGGTGGTGTCGAAGCTCACCCACTCCGCACCGACCAGACCGAGCACCGATTCCAGTCGCTGTCCCGACCGCGCGTCCTCGAAGAACGCCCGGTGCCGCACCTCGGCGCAGTACCGGTGCTCGCGCGGAAGTCCGCGCAGGAAACCGGCCAGCGCGCCGAGGTCTCCCGGCCCGAAGGACGGCGGCAGCTGAATCCACAGTGCGTGAGCCCGTCCGCCCAGCGGCTCGATCGCACCGAGAAAGGCGCGGAGCGGTTCGCCGGCGTCGGTGAGGCGGCGCTCATGGGTGATCGGTTTCGGCAGCTTGAGGACGAACCGGAAATCCTGATCGGTCTGCTCGGCCCACGACCGCACCGTGTCGAGGGCCGGCGTCGCGTAGAAGGTCGTGTTGCCCTCCACCGCGTTGCACCAGGTCGCGTACGCGCTGAGGCGGTTGCGTGGTGACAGCGAGGAGGGCAGGTAACGACCTTGCCATGGCGCGTACGTCCACATCGCGCAGCCGACGTGGAGTTTCATGGCCCCAGGGTACTTAGTCCACGCACAAGCAGAACGGATGCCCTGCCGGATCGAGGAAGACGCGGAACTTCTTTCCCGGCTGATAGTCGTGTTTGGTCGCGCCCAGTTCGAGTACCGCCGTCTCGGCGGTGTCGAGGTCCTCCACCATCACGTCGAGGTGCATCTGCTGAGGCACCTCCTGGGTCGGCCAGCGAGGCGGGTTGTAGTCCTTCACCGGCTGGAAGCAGATGCACTGGCCGTCGCCGCGGACCTCGGCCCAGTCGGCGGAAATTTTCGTTTCCCAGCCCAGCAGCGCACCGTAGAACGTCGCCATGGCGCCTGGGTCCGGACAGTCGAGAACGAAGCTCGGGAATCGTGCGATAGTCATGCCCGGCACAGTATCCGCAGTTCCGGACGATTCGCGTCCGGAATTATGCGTTCTGGATGTGCGATTCCTGCCTCACCTCGGGACGGTCCGGCGGGACGCACACCATTCCCTCGCTGAAGCCGGCCGAGCCGATGCCGAACGCCGCGTTGAAACGGTCCAGGTTCACCAGCGCCAGCAGCGCGGTGATCTCGACCAGCTGACGGTCGTCGAAATACGACCGCACTCGCGCGAACAACTCGTCGGTGACCTCGACCGGTGTGCGCATCACGGCGACCGCGTAGTCGAGCGCCGCTTTCTCCCGCTCGGTGAACAGGTCGCTGGACTGGTAGCGCACCAGCGCGAGGAGTTCCTCGTCGGTGAAACCGGAGTTGCGGCATATCTGCGAGCCCAGGTCAACGCAGTACTCGCACCCGATCATCTGCGCGCCCTTGAGCTCGACCAGGTTCTTGATCCGCTCATCGACGGACTTGCCCTTGCGGACCGCCTGGTTGAACAGGCCCATGCCGATCATCATCTTCGGCTGGCGGGCCCAGATCTCGATTGGCTCGAGCCCGCTGCCCGCCCGCGGATCACGGCCGGTCAGCTTCCTCATCATCCTGGGCCCGAACCGGTACGTGAGCTTGACGACCAGGCTGGCCTGAGATTTCGCTACACCCTCTATGCGTGCCATCGGGCACCCTCCTGTCAAGACGGTCTTACCCCCTTGACGCCGCGGCACCGGGAAATGTGACATCCGTCCGATGAGAGCACCCGGCCCAACGGCCGCCGGGCGCGGGACTGCGGAAAGTAAGGCGCCAGATTTGACCCTTTACGCACCACATCCGATTACGCACCACAATCCGAGCCGGCCGCCGCCGCCGGGTGGACCTTTTGTCCCGATATGGGATGCCGCGTCACGCGTCGCGGCGCGAAAACCCCTAGAGGACGGCGCGGACGCGGCGCTCGACCTCGTCGCGGCCTAGTGCGCCGGCCACCTGCGCCAGGTCCGGGCTGCGCGGGGTGCCGGTGAGCAGGACGCGGACGACCTGGGAGGCCTCCCTGATCGAGCCGGGGTAGGCCGACGGGTCCTGCTTGTACGCCTTCTGGTTCGGTGCGAAACCGAGCCGCGCGGCCAGGTCGCGGATCTGGCCGAACCAGTCCACGTCCGGGCCCGGCTCGACGTACTCGTCAGCGAACCCCGACGCCAGCGCCTTGACCAGATCCGGGGCCAGGCCGCCGAACCGCGGGTCGGACGCGTCGGTGAGCGGCACGAAGACCGCGGCGAAGAAGTACCCGTAGACCGGGCGGAAGTCCGACCACTTACGCAGGTCCTTGCGCGGGTTCTCCACGCCCACCCGCTCGATGGACAGCGCCCGCAGCGCCAGCGGCTGCTCGCCGGACACGACGGTGGCGAGCTCGGCGTCGAAGGAATCCGCCCAGGTCACGTACCGGTCGACGATCTGCTCGCCGGTGAGGGTGGCGATATAGTCCGCGCTGATGTCGTCGAGCTTGACCATGTCGATCAAGGGACCCGCGGTGCCGCAGTCCGAGAACCGGACCGGCGCGGCGAGCGCCTCGGGCAGCGGCATCTCCGCCAGCCGGCCGTTCGCCAGCCCGCGCAGGTAGTACTGGATGGCTTCGGCCGGATAGCCCTGCTCCATGTAGTAGCTGACCGATGCCTCGGGGTCGTGCCGCTTGGACAGCTTCCTGCGGCTGCCGCCCACCTGCTTCATCAGGGGCGCGACGTGCGCGTACGGGATCCGCTCGAAGCCGAACGCGTCGAACAGCTGGTGGTGCAGCGGCACGGAGGACAGCCACTCCTCGGCCCTGATCACCGGATTGACCCGCATCAGGTGATCGTCGACAACGTGCGCCAGGTGGTACGTGGGCAGCCGCGGCTCGGTGCTCTTCAGGATCACCACGTCGTTGCGGTTGTCGTCCGCGGTCAGCTCACCGCGGATCAGGTCGGTGAACGTCACCCGGACCCCCGTCGCCCCCGGCGACCGGAACCGGACCACGTACCGCTGCCCCGCGTCCAGCTTCTCGGCAACCTGCGACGGCGATGCCTCCCGCCAGATCGCCCACTGGCCGTAGTAGCCGGGCAGCGCGCCCGCCACCTTCTGCCGGGCCGTGATATCGGCCAGGTCCTCCTTGGTGGCGAAGCACAGGTACGCCTTGTCCTGACGGAGCAACTCGCGGACATAGCTCAGGTAGATGTCGCGCCGCGCCGACTGCGTGTACGGGCCGTAGCTGCCGGTCAGCTCGTCTTCGGTCGGGCTGATGTCGAAGTAGGCGAACGCCTCCGCGAACCGCGCGGCGGCGTCCTCGACCGTGCGGGCCTGGTCGGTGTCCTCGATCCGGACCAGGTAGCGGCCGCCGGAATGCTTGGCCAGGTCGGCGTTGATCATCGCCGTGTACACCCCGCCGATGTGCAGGTAACCGGTCGGGCTCGGCGCGAACCTGGTGACCGCGGCCCCTTCCGGCAGGTCACGAGGGGGGTACCGGTGTTCCCAGTGCGCCGGATCCGGCAGGTCCGGCGGGAACAGGGAGTCGATGACGCTCTGGCTCAGCATGATCTAGGAGCGTACCCGGAGACGGCGCGGGACAGGCGATCGGCAGCCTCGGCGAGGTCGGGCAGATCGAGGAACGAGTAGGCCAGCCGCACGTACTCGTGACCGCCGTCACGGCCGGGGTAGAACTGAGGGCCGGGCACGAAGGACACGCCATGCCGTTCGGCGGCGGGCAGCAGGTCCGAGGCCAGCAGGCCACCGGGCAGGCGCACCCACAGGAACCATCCCCCGCCGGGAACGACGACCTCGAAACCGCGCAGCGCGCCGGCCAGGACGTCCCGCCGCTCCCGGTACGCGGCACGCAACGTCGCGACGTTCGCGGAGAACAGCCCGGATGTGCAGAACGACGCCATCGTGAGCGCGTTCGCGTGGTTGACGCCGCCGCCGCTGTCCACGTAGCCAAGATCCGCGAGCCGGCCGATGAGCGGCGGTGCGGCGTTGATCCAGCCCAGGCGCAGCCCGGGCGCGACCGTCTTGGCGAACGAGCCGATGCGGACGACCTCGGTCCCCGACGACAGGTCCCAGAGCGAGGCGGGCGCGGCGCCGTCGTAGGCGAGTTCGCGGTACGTGTCGTCCTCGACCAGGACGATACCGGTGCGCCGCGCCACGTCCACCAGATACCGGCGGCGGTCGTCGGGAACGCTGGCGCCGGTCGGGTTGCCGAACGTCGGCACCAGGTACAGCATCGGCACGCGGTGCCCCTGCGCGCGCAGGGTGGTGATGCGACCCTCCAGGTCCGGCGGGGCGGCCAGCAGCCGGACGCCGCGGTCGCGCAGGATCCGCAGGGCGAAATGGTAGGTAGGGGCGTCCACGAGGACGGTGTCCCCTGGCTCGGCGAGCAAGCTCGTGATCAGGGCGAGAGCGTGCGAAGCACCTGCTGTTATGAAGAAATTATCCGTGCGCAGGTGACCGGAGAGCCACTCGATGAGCGGGCCGGGTCCGGCCACGGCGCCGTAGCTGAGCGCCTGCCAGCCGTAGCTGCGCGCGGATGCCTGCGCGGCGGCGAGCCACGGCTCGACGGGCAGCAGCGCCGGGCTGGGGTGACCGCAGCCCAGGTCAAGAATGCCGGGGCGCTCGGTGAACTGGATGATCGGCAGCATGTCAGCCGATTGTCGCAGATCAGGCCCCGGCTAGGGCCATCATCTACCGGTGATCAGGCGGCGTTCGCGCGCTCGCGGTCGCGCTCGTTCACGCGGTACGCGGCGGCGAGCTGGATTAGCGTCGCGTCCGGCTTGGTCTCCCGCGTCCAGGTGCCCGCCACCGCGAGCGTGATCAGCACGGTCAGCGCGGCACCTGCCCCGAGGATTGCCCAGAACACCGGCCAGAAATCCGCAGCGAAGGTCAGCATTGCCCCCGCCTCCTCTTTCTCCATCCAGGCCCGGTTTTCCGGGCCGTCCCGAAAGAGTTAACACCGTTAGCAGTTTGGGCAGTCCCTAGCGAGGTGTGTCGTTCATCACGCCACTACGGATGCCGCGGCAAGGTCGCGTCATCGAGCACCGGGAGCTTGGCCTTCGTCGTGCAGACCAGTGTGACGGCGGGCAGCCCGCTGGGCCGCAGCATCATGGTGATCTTGACGGATTTGCCGGCC
>DASXDG010000185.1:0-8113 GCA_036490795.1 Streptosporangiaceae bacterium | reverse complement strand
ACGCTGGTGAGGCCGTGGCCGGTCATCAGGCACGCTGGCGCGTCCCCGAGGGTGTCGGCGAGCTGGGCGCCGAGTTCCGGTGTCGACACCAGCACGCTGCGCGGGTACCGGGGGATTCCGCGGGCGGCCAGCCGCATCACCATCGGGTCGAACGCGCCGACCAGCGGCAGCAGCTCGATGCCGCACACGGTCAGCAGCGTCGCGGCCAGCGGGTGCACGTGCACCACGGAGCCAACATCCGGCCGTGCCTTGTACACGCCGATGTGGATGTACACCTCTTGCGGCACCGACAGGTCGTCCCGCCCGTCCACCTTCCGGCCCGCGAAGTCGACGGCGATCACGTCCGACTGGTCGGTGTAGCGAAGCCCGGACTCGCCCCGGCCGCGCGCCTTCACCAGCAGCCGGTCCGCGCCGTCCCGCACGCTGACGTGACCGGCCGGCTCGCGAGTCAGCCCGAGCGTGCCCAGCACCCGGCAGGCGCGGGCCACCTCAGCCCGCGCGTCGCTCACGCCGCCCCCGCCGCGATCACGAGGGACGGGTCGAGGCTGTGTTGGTTGGGGGTCATGGGCCAAACCTTAAACACGGAATTCCTTGAATGGAAAGATCTCCCGCCAAAAATTCTTTTATAAGGAATGCACGATGAGGGGGCAACAGGGTTACACACGGTGATCTAGGGCCTGACCACAGCCAATTCGATTGATCCTCATCAAATCAACTGGATGCGTTCGACATAGCGGAATTTGATCTACTCACTATTGCATCAGCCCGAAAACGGTGCTTTTCTTCGGGTGGTGTGGCCCACGTGCAAGGTCACGGCGCGTGCCACACCACAACGATGTGAGAGGGAACAGATGAGAACCCGATCGTTCGTCCCATTGGCGGGTGCCGCGGTGGCCGTCGTTCTGCTCGCCGCCGGGTGCAGCAGCGGCGGTCCCAGCAATGCGGCCGCGGCCAAGTCCGTGAACAGCGAGTTCGCCGCCCTGCAGGCCATGCCCCCGGCCCAGGCGCAGCAGAAACTGGTCCAGGAGGCCACCAAGGAGGGCAGCGTCAACTGGTACACGGTTACCCAGGGTGACGATGCCAACCTGCTCGCTCAGGCATTTGAGAAGGCGTACCCGGGCATCAAGGTCAACTTGACCCGGTCGAACGAGCCCGGCATCGCCAACACCTTCAACACCGAGACGCGGGCGCACCACTACAACGTGGACGTGCTCGACGACGACGTGAGCTACATGGACGGGTTCCACACCAGCGGCCTGGTGGCGAACATCCCGACGTTCGGCATCGACGTGCCGGCGGCCGACCGCGGCCAGTGGTGGGTGGTGCCCGACATCCAGCCCGCCATCATCTCCTGGAACACGAACCTCGTGCCGAACTCGCAGGCACCGACGAACTACCAGGACCTGCTCAACCCGAAGTGGAAGGGCAAGCTGGTCATCGACATCAGCCCGGACAGCACCGTCCAGACGCTGATCGCGTCATGGGGGCTGCCGAAGGCCACCCAGTGGCTCACCCAGCTGATGAATACCCAGGATCCGACGATCCTGCAGAGCCACACCCAGATCGACCAGCTGATGGCCGCCGGGAAGTACGCGGTCTGCGTGGAGTGCTTCGCCTATGACGTGGTCAACCTGAAGGACAACGATCACGCGCCACTCAACTACGCGGTCGTCAACCCGACGCCAACCCCGACCTCACCGACGGTAATCGCGGCGCACGCCCCGCACCCGTACGCGGCGCTGCTCCTGCTGGACTGGCTGTCGTCCAAGCCCGGCGCGCAGGACATGGCCAAGTTCGGGATGGTCACCCAGACCGCGGACGTGAACCTGGGGTCGTCGGCGCTTAACCAGATCCGCGACTCCTCCACCCTGTTCCTCGACACCCCAGACAAGGTCGGCTCTATCGCGGCCGAGGCCCAGAACCTGGTCAACACCCTGGTCGCGGCCAAGGTGGCGGGCAGCGGCAGCTAGCGGAAGGCGGGACATGCCCACTTCGACGGCTCCGGCGACCGACCAGTCGCCGGAGCACCGGCCAGCCGGGGCGCCGAGATCGGCGCCCCGCGCGCCGTTCCTCGCGCGACTGCGCGGCCGCAACATCCCGGTCACCGCCGTGCTGCTCGCGATCCTCGCCGTGCTCGTGCTGGTGCCGCTGGTGCTGATCGTCTGGCAGAGCCTCACCAACGCGCCCCCCGGTGAGGGCGCGTCGTTCACCTTCGAGAAGATCACCCAGGTGTACGGCACGTCCACCGTCCTGCCGCTGATCCGCAACTCGGCCGAGTTCGCGATCGGCTCCACCGTCGTCGCCTTCGTGATCGGCACCGGCCTGGCCTACCTGACCGAGCGCACCAACGTGCCGTTTCGCCGGCTGGCCTATGCGCTCATCCTGTTCCCGCTGGTGGTGCCGGGCACGGTGACCACGACGGCCTGGATGCTGCTGCTAGACAAGAACGTCGGGCTGCTGAACTACCTGCTCACGCTGGTCGGCGTGCACCAGCCGATCTTCAGCGCCTACTCAATGTGGTCGATGATCTGGATGCAGGGCGCCGACCGCTTCGCGCTGCCGTTCCTGCTGATGGCCGCCGCGTTCCGGACGCTGGACCCGGGGCTTGAGGAAGCCTCCGCGATGTCCGGTGCCTCGTTCCCCCGGACCTTCCGGACGGTTACCCTGCCCGTGCTCCGGCCTGCCATCGTGGCATGCCTGCTGATCCTGTTCGTGGAGAACCTGGAGACGTTCGAGGTGCCGGGCATCATCGGCATCCCGGCCCACATCCCCGTCTTCGCCACCTACGTGTACCTGCTAGCCAACAACGTCCCCTATGACGTGAACCTGGCCAGCGCGGTGTCGCTGAGCTACATCGCGGTGGCCCTGATCGCGGTGTGGATCTACTACCGCTCGATCCGGCAATCGGAACGGTTCGCCGTGGTGGGCGGCAAGAACTTCCGCCCGGACCGCCTCGAACTGCGCCGCGCCCGCAAGTGGGTCACGGCCAGCGTCATGCACCTGGTCCTGCTGATCACGGTGGTGCTGCCGCTGGCCATGCTGGTCTACCTGTCGTTGCTGTCCTACTACCACACCCCCGCGCACGGCGGCGCGCCGCCGCTGTCCCTGGCCAGCTACCGCTGGGTGCTTGATACCCCGGAGGTAGGCAGCGCGTTCGTGACCAACTTCGAGGTCGGCATCATCAGCGGCCTGGTCGCGATGCTGCTGGCCGCCGTGATCGCGTGGGTGGTGGTCCGCACCAAGGCGCCCGGTCGGAAGCTCATCGACGGGCTCGCGTTCGCGCCGATCGCGATCCCCGGCACCGTGCTCGGCCTGGCACTGGCGGCCGTCTACCTGGCCGTGCCAATCGGCGTGTACGGCACCATCTGGATCCTGGTCATCGCCTACGTCAGCAAGTACGTCAGCTACGCGGTCCGCGCCACCCACAGCTCGCTGACCCAGGTGGACGCGAGCCTGGAAGAGGCGGCCACCGCCTCCGGCGCGGGCGGGTTCCGCGTGTTCCGCACGGTCACGCTCCCGCTGATCGCGCCCGGCGCGCTGGTCGCGTTCCTGTACGTGGTCACGCTGACCTTCAAGGCACTGTCGCTGCCGATCATGCTGACCAGCGCCAACGCCACCATGCTCCCCGTACTCACCTACAACACCATCCAGGCCGGCAACTACTCCGATGTCGCGGCACTCGGCGTCGTCACCACCGTGGGGCTCGCGGTGCTCACCGGCATCAGCGCCCTGGTCTCCCGCCGGTTCGGCGTCGCCCGGATCTCGGGTGCCCTGTGATTGGCGGCACTGTGACCAGCCCGGCCCGCTTCACCAGAAAGGAGAGCACATGATCAGCGCGGACGGCATCGCCAAGCTGTACTCCGGCGGCAACGGGGGCGTGCGCGGCATCGACCTAGAGGTCAAGGCCGGCGAGTTCTTCACGCTCCTCGGCCCGTCCGGCTGCGGCAAGACCACCACCATGCGGATGATCGCCGGGCTGGTCCGCCCCGACGCCGGCGACATCGCGCTCGCCGGACGGCCGGTGTCCTCGGCCGGCGCTGGCCTGTTCGTGCCGCCGGCCAAGCGCGGCATCGGGATGGTGTTCCAGTCGTACGCGATCTGGCCGCACCTGTCCGTCGCGCAGAACGTCGCGTACCCGCTGCGGGTGCGCAAGATGCGCAAGGCCGACATCCGCGCGAAGGTGATGACCGCCCTGGAGATGGTCGACCTCGCCGAGATGGCCGACCGGCCGTCGCCACTGCTGTCCGGCGGGCAGCAGCAGCGCGTCGCGCTGGCCAGGGCGCTGGTCGCCGAGCCGTCCGTGCTGCTGCTCGACGAGCCGCTGTCCAACCTGGACGCCGCGCTGCGCCAGCGGATGCGCGGCTGGCTGAAGGACCTGCAGCGGGAACTGGGCGTCACCACGCTCTACGTGACCCACGACCAGCAGGAGGCGCTGGCCATGTCGGACCGGATCGCGGTGATGCGAGACGGCCGGGTGGTCCAGGCCGGCGAGCCGCTTGAGGTCTACCTGCGGCCGCGCAACCGGTTCGCGGCCGAGTTCACCGGTACGACCAACCTGATCGAGTGCGGCATCGCCGGCGGGGCGGCATCCGCCGGCCTCGCCGAGGTGGACGCCGGCTTCGGCCGGCCGGTCAGGGCGTGGGCCGACGAGGCCGTCACGGGCGACAAGGCGCTGCTATCCATCCGCCCGGAAGCGATCGAGCTGGTCGCCGACGGCAACGTTGCCGACCAGGACGTGTTCGCCGGCCAGGTCGTGCACCGCACCCTGCTCGGCAACGTGACCGAGTACGTAGTGCGGATCGGCAGCCGGGAACTGCGGGTCAGCGCCGGCACCTCCGATGCGCCCAACCTGGACGCCACGGTGACGCTGCGCCTGCCCGCCGAGCGGTGCAGGCTGCTGCCGCACAGCGATCCCGACGCGGCGGCGCCCAGTCCCGCGACCGAACCCGCCCTCACCGGGGAGGCCCGGTGAGGGCGATACCGCGGGAGCCGACACCGGTACCGCCCGTGAAAGGCAGCGCCTACCGCGACTGGCTCGACGCGCAGGGGCTCACGCCGACCTGGGGCAACTACGTACCGGACCTGGACGACCTGGAGCTGGTCCCGTGGCCGGCGGCGGGTGTCGCCGCGCACGTGCTGAATCACGACTCGTCGGAACGGTCCAACGACTGCGTCGTCGCGGAACTTGCCCCCGGAGCGGAGACCGTGCCCCGGCACCACCTGCACGAGGAGATGGTGCTGGTGCTGTCTGGCCATGGCAGCACCGCCGTATGGCAAAGCGGCGGACGGCGGCACGTCTTCGAATGGAACTCGGGCAGCCTGTTCGCCATCCCGCTGAACGCCTGGTACCAGCACTACAACACGAGCAACGCGGAGCCGGTGCGACTGCTGTCGGTGACGAACGCGCCGATCGTGCTGAACACCTTCGGCAGCGAGTCGTTCGTGTTCGGCTGCGACTTCACGTTCGCCGACCGATTCAACGGCACCGAGCACAGCTACTTCGACGGCAGCGGCCGGCAGCAGGGCCGGATCTGGGAGACCAACTTCGTGCCCGAACTGGCCAGGCTGAACCTGCTGGAGTACAAGGCGCGCGGCGGCCGGAACGTGCACCTGAAACTCGCGGGCAACCGGATGGGCGCGCACATGTCGCAGTTCCCTTCCGGCACCTATAAGAAGGCGCACCGGCACGGCGCCGGCGCGCACGTCGTGGTGCTGACCGGCCGCGGCTACAGCCTGATGTGGCCGGAGGGTGAGCGGCCGCAGCGCTTCGACTGGCAGCCTGGCAGTGTCGTCATCCCTCCGGAGCAGTGGTTCCACCAGCACTTCAACACCGGCCCGGAACCGGCCAGCTACCTGGCGCTGCGCTACGAGGGCAGTCGCGATCACGATGAGCGCGGTCTGCCGCTGTCCAGCATCAGCGTCAGGGAAGGCGGCGGCCAGATCGAGTGGGAGGACGAGGATCCCATGATCCGCGAGATGTACCGCGAGGAGTGTGCGAAGGCTGGCATCCAGTTCCGCATGTAAGCCGGGCGGCCCGTCGCGATGGTCACGCGTCCGGGCCGGTTGGTGAAGACGATGGGGTGGTGACGAAGAGGGTGAAGTCTTCGCGGGCCCTTGCGTCAGCGGCCATGGGCAGGCGGATACGCCCGGAATCGACCATGCCCCGCACGGCCGGTCGACTCAGCCCGAAGCCGGTCATGAGCAGGTTCTCGACCCGGATGGGCGCGGGGAGCTCGAATCTGATGATGACCTTGAGCGGCGCCGGATCCTGCGGGTCGGACTCGTAGAACGGTATGTCGGTTTCCAGCTCCCAGGCGCCGCTCCAGTCGAGCTTGTAGGCAGCCTTGCTCGCCAGCACCCCGTCCATCGCCAGATCCCGCACCATGCCCGGGTCGTTCTTCTCGAACATGAGCAGTCGCTCGCTCCCGAGTGCGTGCACGTGGACGCGCTCGTGGATGGGGATTTTCGACGTGCGGTCGCACAGTTCACAGCAGATCAGCATCCAGACGTCGAGGAGCTTGCCGTTCGCGTTCACGCGGAACTTCCCGGTGGGATGGTGACGTGTGGACCTGCACGACACGCACGCCTTCAGGATGGCGGGCAGACCGAGCTCCCTGATCACCCACAGCGATTTCCGGCCAACATCAAATCCGCTGTCTTCAGCGGGCACACCCGTGCTGCGAGAATCGTTCATCTTGGCGAATTCCAAGGCACTTGGAGGAGATGCCGGGCAGCGCCCGACGGCGCCGCGAACTGCCTCCTCGATCCAGCGGCATACGGCCAGCGCTTGAAAGCGGAACGCACTGGCTGGCGCGACGTCGCACACGACGTCGCGTGAAAGAGCCCGCGCTAGTCACACGGTGCGTGCTCTGAGCAGCATGCCGGGAGACGGGGAGTGTCTCGAACCCGTCCTCTTCCGCGCATGCACCGCTGCCTACAAATCCATGCTCGCCATGATGTCCAGCCGTTGCCCCTCAGGCAACTGATTTTCAGCGGGGCTGGTGCCGGGATCCGGGCACAGGATTACCTGACACGCGGTCAGACTTGGCCTGCCGGGCCCCACGGGGGCTGGGAGCCGCCCGGCGGGATGACCGGGCCTTGCTGCGGGCGGGTCTGCGCCCAGTCGGGGAGCGCGTTGCCGTCCCCGCCCGACGGCGCCGTATAGCCGACGATCGTCGGATCGTAGCCCGAGCCGCGACCCAACGTGCTCTCACCGAGCGCCCCATCTCCGGGAACCCGCGACCGGCGGCGCCACCGGGACGGGATGAACAGCGGAACGATCATCGCCAGGCCGACCATGCCGAGCAGGCCGGTGAACAGCAGCAACTCGAAGCCGGTGCCGATGTCGCCGCTCTTCAGCGGGATCAGCCTGGCGGCCTCCCCCACGTCCGAGACGTACAGCACGGTCCACGCCACCAGCACCAGGCCGGGCAGCCCGGCCGCGAGCGGCGACATCCACGGGATCACCATCAGTAGCCCGACGGCCAGGCCGACCGCGAGCAGCGCACCGCCGCCCACCATCACATGACCGTTCTGGAACAGTGAGCCGCCGACCGCCGGCAGTCCACCGCCGTCGGCCGCCGGGCGGCCACTGTTGGCCGCGGCGCTGGCCGAAATCCCGTTGTAGACCTGCACGTATCCCCAGGCTGCGCCGAAAAACACCGCTGCCGCCAACAGCACGGCGAGCACCACGCCGTACAAGTGCCGCATTGTCGTCAGCCCCTTGCGTGATGGTCCGGTACGCACGGTTTTGCGTCGCCAGCCTACGACCGGGCAACACGCCGCACCACCGTTACGTTCGAGTGCTTAGCAGTGGGTGGCGGGTCGGAATCCTGTGCGGGGTCGCGCGCAAGCTGGTCAGCCTCCGGCGGTGGCCAGGGCATCGTCGCCGACGGCGGCCCGGACCTGCAGCCGCGCCTGGTGCAGCCGACTCTTGAAGGCGGCCTGGCTGATGCCAACGATCTCGGCGGCCTCCTGGGTGGAGAATCCCTCAACATCGCGCAGCACGATCGCGGTCCGGAGCGGCGGCGGCAGCCCGGCCAGGGCGCCGGCGAGAGCCAGGCGCAGCTCGTTGTTCTCGGCCCGCCGAGACGGGTCATCGGCGGGAGAAGCC
>DASXDG010000184.1:0-4310 GCA_036490795.1 Streptosporangiaceae bacterium | reverse complement strand
CGCGTCGGAACACGACATGTCGGCGCGGGTCGCGCCGCGCGGTCCCCGCGACGAGCTCCGCGAGCTGGCGGAGACATTTGACGACATGCTCGGCCGGCTCCAGGCCGCATTCGAGGGCCAGCAGCGCTTCATCGCCAACGCATCGCATGAGCTGCGTACCCCGCTCGCCGACATGCGCGCGTCGGCCGAAGTCGTGCTGGACAACCCGGACAGCACGCAAGGCGACCTGCGCGGCATGGCGGCCGACGTCCGCGCCGAGGTGAATCACGCCGAGCACCTCATCGCCGCGCTCCTCATCCTCGCCCGCAGCGAGCACGGGCTCAACGTGCACGAGGAGGTCGACCTGGCCACGGCCGCGGAAGACGTCCTCGACACCGCCAGCCTGGGCGACCGGCAGGTGCACGCAACGCTGGAACCCGCGCTCATATCGGGCGACCCGCTACTGGCCGAGCGCCTCATCGCGAACCTGGTCGACAACGCGGTCAGGTACAGCCTCGCCGCCGGCGACATCTGGATCAGCACCGGCGCCACCGCCGACGGCAGCAGCCAGCTGACCGTGGCCAACACCGGCCTGGTCATCAGCCCGGCGGATACCGACCGCATTTTCCAGCCGTTCCAGCGGCTCAGCGACCGCACTTCGCGCGACGGCTTCGGACTCGGGCTGGCCATTGTCGCGTCCATCGCCACGATGCACGGCGGCACGGTCACCGCCCACCCGCGAGCCGCCGGCGGCCTGTCCGTCACGGTCACCATCCCCTCGGGCGGTACGGCCTCAAGCACCGGTGCCGGCAGCCCTAGGCGCTCGAGGAGCAGCACCTGAGCCGGGCGCATTCGGCGGCGCGCCCGGCAGCAACCGGAAAGCCAGGACAGGAGAGCGGACCGCCCGGCTCACCCGCCAGACAGCCCGCACAAAGGGGAACCGGGTGGCTGGCCCAGTGGCCAGCCACCCGGTTCCCTTCAGGTCAGTGGTTCCCTGAGACCGGCATGGTCACGTGGGTGAACACGTTGGTCTTGAGCCCGGACGCGATGACGGCCTTGCTCAGCCAGATCCCGATGGAGTTATTGGAAATGTGGTTGTGCGCGATCGCGACCCGGACTCGCGTGCCGCCCGAGTACACGAGCACGCCGGTGGTGACCAGGTCGGACGGGCCGGGGGGCCCGTCGAGCGTGTCGCCGTCGAGGTTGTTCTTGCCGATGGCGTTGCCCACAATGACGTTGCCGTTCAGGTCCTCGAACTGACCAGGACCGATCTTGTGGGCGTGCATCGTGACGCCGGGCAGGCCGTTGCCCGCGATGAAGTTGCCCTGGACCAGGTTGTCGTAGGACGCGGTGCCGGGTCCTGCGTTCGCGAACAGCACGCCGGCGCCGTCGCCCTTGACGCCGTTGTTGGTCACCACGTTGTTCACGATGGCGTTCTTGTAGACGCCGGCGACGGCCGGCTGGGGCACGCCCTTCGAGTTGAGCGCGAGGGGGTTGTGCCCAGGCACCGTGATCCCGCAGTCCGTGGTGTTGCCGGTCACGATGTTATTGCTGATCACATTGTTGTGAGTGGGGCCGACGTCGTCGGTTAGCAGGATCCCGCCGGAGTTACCGGCGACGGTGTTGTGGTGGACGGTCGAGTTCGAGACGCCGCCCGCGAGGTGGAGGCCCTCGCCGCAGTCACCGGGGACCGCTCCCTGGGCCGCGCACTGGAAATACGGCGACTTGGGCGGGACTCCGCCGCCAAGATCATTGTGGACCACGGTGTTGCCAGAGATATTGAGGCCCTTGATGGGACCGAACAGTCCGGCGGCGAGAATTCCCTCGCCTTGGGCGTTCGTTACCGTGAGCCCGGTGAACGTGACGCGGGAACTCACGATGACCACGCCCGCGTAGATGGTCGGCTTTCCGAGGCCGGGCAGCGTGACCTTGAATCCGGGCTTGACCCCGGCTTCGTTAATGACGGCGCGCTGGCCCTTCAGGGTCAGCGGCTTGGCGAGCACCACCTGCTCGTGATAGGTCCCGGCGCATACGACCACCGTGCCCCCTGCTGGAGCAGCGTTGACCGCCGATTGGATGGTCCTGAACGCCGGGTTCCGGCAGGATTGATCCTTGGCCTTCGGCCATGCCTTAGGCGACACGTACAAGACGTGACTGCGATGCCCCGCCGGGGCGGCTGATGCTGTTGATGCCTGTGTTGCTATCGCGGTGGCGGCCAGCAATGGCGCCGCCAGCGCACAGGCAAGCCTGATTGACCGTTTGGATTTCATAATTCCCCCCCAGGAATTTGTTTTGCCGCCGAATATACGGCGCGGCCCCCAGCCACCCTCACTCCCAGGCTCGCCGGTGACCATGAACTAACTAACAGCAGAACGGCAATATGGTCAATACCTGCCGGGTCACAACCGCAATGCCCGAGGGGAAAAACCAGGCCGGATAGGCCCAGATCCGACACTTCCGCAACAAAAATTTCGGTAAAGCGCAGCTCAGTTATTAGCAGCCCTTGAGGAACTGGACAGCGCGTTCCCGCCGACGGTCAGCACGGATTTACCTGCCCAGGCCGGCGCTCTCGTTCGCGTTAGCGGAAAATCGACTTCATTCGCCAACCGTTGCGACCATACCCTCACATTTCACTACGGTAGGCGGCGTCGAGGGCGGTGCGGGCACGGTCGAAGAGGAATAGTCAACATATCTGAGCGGAACCAGTCACAATCACGCTTACGACCGTAAGCGGGCCGAACCGGCGGGAACGATGCCGACGTGGTTGCTCGGGTCGGCGAGCGCGGCCGCGGGGGTGACCGGGCTGCGGACGTCAAGCGTTTCCCTGACCCGCACGAACAGGCCGGCGGTCTGGGTGTCGTGGGCGCGGACCCGGCCGCGGAAGACGACCGTGCGGCCGAGGTAGTCGTCGGCGCAGATCTCCTGGCCGAGGAAAGCGAAGCCGGCTGGCTCCGGCGCGGCCGCGGACAGTACCGCGGTCCCCTCCTCCGCGGCGCACGCGTAGTCCGCCCAGTGGGCCTGGGTGGCGTGCTGGCCGAAGGTGCCGCCGAGCATCCACCGGTCAAGGCCGTCGGCGAACGTCATGTTGCGCGGCTCGTAGCGAGGCCTCGGCCCGGGGGCCAGGTCGCGTGCTGTCTGATCGGGCATCGGGCCGGGCTCGGTGTTCCCCGGTGCCGGTGTAGCCAGCTGGTCCATCAGCACATCGGCCACCCGGATCGGGACGCCCGCCGTGATGGCGACGGCGATGCCTTCCGGCAGGCGCGCCAGGACGTGCCGGCTTCCCTCGTGGCTGGCGAGTTCGGGCGGTGAGCTCGTTGGCGGTGCCCGGCTGCCTGGTGCCCGGTCGCGCGGTCACAGCGCGCCCGGTGACCGGGTCCGGCGGGTCGAAGAGGTCCGCGAACCGGTGGCTGTCGCCGCCGAGCAGCCAGACCGCAAGCTCCCGGTGGCCTACGGCGTCGGCGAGCACGATGACGTGGGTGGGGGGAGCGTCCGGAACCGGGCCGGGCGGTATCCGGCTTTCCATGCGTGTGACGCGGACGGTGGTCATATGCGTCCTCTGTGCGACCGGAATCAGGTCGCGGCGATGCCCGGTGATGTAGGCACGCAGCCGGCCTCGTGCCTTGTGCAGGCTGACCCTGGCCGTCCCTGGCTGGCCAGCGATCTGCCCGGCAGGCAGCCCGGCGTAGTAGTGCAGCTCGACACGATGGCGGCCAGCCAGCCGGCGAACCGCTCCGGGTCGCGCAGCCGGTCCAGCGCGATGAACGCTTGCAGGAACGGCGGCCGGGTCACCATCGCGGGCCAGCACGACGAGGTCGGCGTCGGGAATCTCCGCGCTCACCGGGCCACGCTCAGCCCCGGATGGCCGACGCGGCCCGCAACGTTACCCCGGCACATTCCGGGTCAGGGCACGGACCGCCGGTGGACTGGGGTCGCAGCGCCGCGCGCTGGCCGACGTCCGGCCATCTCGCCTGTCCAGCGTCCTGATCGCCCAGCACGAACCCGACCACGCCTGCCAAATAGCACCAGGCTCACCGGCGAGAACACCTAGCAGCTCTCGCGGACCTCGTGCAAAGACGGGATATTGCCGGGACAAAGCCCGGAAGCGAGAGGGCCGGGCTTGGGTTCAGCGAGTGGGGGACTAATTTCAGCCCTTCAGGAGCTGGCGGGCCATCACCATCCGCTGGATCTGGTTGGTGCCCTCGTAGATCTGGGTGATCTTGGCGTCGCGCATCATGCGCTCGACCGGGTAGTCGTTCACGTAGCCGTAGCCGCCGAGCAACTGGACCGCGTCCGTGGTGACCGACATCGCGACGTCGGAGGCCATGGTCTTG
>DASXDG010000183.1:0-35802 GCA_036490795.1 Streptosporangiaceae bacterium | reverse complement strand
CCATGGGGCCAATGTTCGCATAATGCATCGCCGTCCGCCGCCGTCCGCCGCCGTCCGCCGCCGTCCGCCGTCCGCCGCCCGTCCGCCGCCGTCCGCCGCCGACTGCGACCTCGGCGGCGACCTCGGCTGCGACCTCGGCGGTCGAGCATGGTCGAGGAGCCCTTTGTCACCCGCTAGCCGGCTTTGTCACCCGTTAGCGAGTTCGATATCGGGACATATGCCGCATCTACTCACGAGTACGGGTGACAAAGCCAACTGGCCGGAGGCGCGGCGCCGCGAGGCGGAGGCGCGGCGCCGCGAGGCGGAGGCGCGCGACAACGCTCACCTACGGCCCGCTGATTATGACTCGCGGACCGCCCAAGGGGCTACGGACCGCTCACCTCGGCCTGGCGTCTCGCCAGGTACCGCCGCTCCGCCTCGGTGCCGGCCATTCCGAGCGCTTCCGCGTAGGCCTTCTCCGCCTCACCGTACCGCCCGAGGCGGCGCAACAGGTCCGCGCGAGCGGCGGGGAGCAGGCGATAGCCGGCCAGTGCGCCGCTCGCGGCCAGGGGGTCCAGTAGGGCGAGGCCGGCCTCCGGTCCCTGCGCCATCCCGACGGCTACCGCCCGGTTCAGCTCCACGACCGGGGACGGGGCGATCCGGACGAGCTGGCCGTAGACGCGGGCGATCGCCTGCCAGTCCGTATCGGCCGCCTTCTCGGCGCTGGCATGGCAGGAGGCGATCACGGCCTGGAGCTGATAGGGCCCAGGACGGCCCGCGTGCAGCGCGTCCTGAAGGACCTGCTGCCCTTCGGTTATCTCGGCACGGTTCCAGCGGGCGCGGTCCTGCTCCTCCAGGGTGACCAGCTCGCCCTCGTCGTCGGTGCGCGCAGCCCGGCGGGAGTCCTGCAGCAGCATCAGCGCGAGCAATCCGCCAGCCTCCGGCTCGCCGGGCATCAGCCGGGCCAGCAGCCGTGCCAGGCGGATCGCCTCCGCGCATAGTTCTGCCCGGACGATGTCCGCCCCGGATGTCGCGCTGTAACCCTCGTTGAACAGCAGATACAACACGGCCAGCACCCCAGCAGTCCGTTCGGGAAGCAGGGTTGCGGGCGGTACTCGGTACGGGATCGCGGCGTCGCGGATCTTGCGCTTGGCGCGGACGATCCGCTGCGCCATCGTCGTCTCGGCGACCAGCAGGGCGCGAGCTATCTCCGCGGTGGTCAGGCCGGCCAGGGTGCGCAGGGTTAGCGCGACGCGCGCCTCAAGCGGCAGCGCCGGGTGGCAGCAGGTGAAGATGAGCCGGAGCCGGTCATCGCCGATACCGCTGCCGAAGGCTTCCGGTTGCTCTTCCACGGACGGTTCCGGCGGCTGGAGCATGGCCGCGTCGCGCAGCTTGACGGATTCATTCGCACGGCGCCGCAGCACGTCAATGGCGCGATTGCGGGCAGCGGTGGTCAGCCAGGCTCCTGGGCGGGCGGGCACGCCGTCGCGTTCCCATGCCTGGAGCGCCCGGGCGAACGCGTCCTGTGCGCACTCCTCCGCCAGGTCCCAGTCGCCGGTGACCGCGATCAGCGTGGCGACGACCTGGCCCCACTCGGCCCTGAAGGCGGAACTGACCGCTGCCTGGACCTCCGTGGTCGCTTCAGCTGCCATTCCCGTAGCGTACGCGGGGGTGTCGATCTGGCAGGTTCCCGTTCGTCGGTGGGACGAGAGAAGAACCAAACACATCAGGAGCCAACAGTGAAGTACATGATGATCGTCTGCTACGACCCGTCCGTCGACCCCGCCGACGCCGAGGGCGGCATGGACATCGACGCCTGGGTCGCGGAGATGGATGGTCGCGGCGTGCGCCTTGAAGGGGAGCCGCTGGAGCCGGGCAACGCCACGACCGTCCGGGTGCGCCGTGGGGAGACGCTCATCTCCGACGGCCCGTTCGCCGAGACGAAGGAGCTGATGGTCGGCTACGACATGCTGGATTGCAAGGACCTCGACGAGGCGATCGAGGTGGCGTCCAAGCACCCGCTCGCCCGCCGCGGCGCGATGGAACTGCGGCCCTTCGGCGTGGACTGAGCACGATCAGCGGGTGCGCTGGTCCGCGGTCCTGACCGGTGACGGGGGCCTCGTCAGCAGTCCGCCGCGGATAAGCACTCGGCAGAGTGGCCAGACAGCGTGGAGGATCTCCCCTTCGTGGAGGTCTGACCCCCATTTTCGAGGGGTAATCGGACACGAAGGGGAAATCCTCCACATTAATCCGGGGAGGGGCCCGAACCCGGGGGCCAGCGCCCGGGGGCGGCTGCGCCTGGGGGGCCAGCGCCCCGGGGGCGGCTGCGCCATACCCGCCGGCCGGCGCGTGGCCGACGGGTATGGCGCGGGGTTAGTTAGGGCTGCCGACGCAGGCGTACGGCGGACCGACAGCGGCCGGCAGGGCGGTGACCCCGGATGGCAGGCTGCCGTGCAGCGCGTAATACGCCAGGTCCGTGGCGAGCGCCTGCGTGTCCGCCGCGGTCGCCGCCGCCGCGTTCACGAAGACGCTCACACCCTGCAGCGTGTTTACCGGGCCGAGCACATAGGAGAACGGTGTCGAGCCGGCGGGCAGTGCGGACGGGTTCGACCAGCCGCACACGTTGAAGTACAGCGCGCCCACGGCCGGGGTGCCGACCGCGAGGACGAGGTACTGGCCGCTGAGCGAGTCTGCCCACGCGGTGGCGAACGACGTGGTCACCTGGCTGGCCGGCAGGCCCGCCGCCGCGGCGGCAGCCCGCGCTAGCGTGGCGTCGGCCGAATCCGCCGCGTACAGGATGACCTGGTTCGCCCATGTGGACGGCGTATCCGGCAGCGCCAGCGGCGAACCCCAGGTACCGGACGGGTCACCGCTGCGCGCACCCGTGGTCTCCTCGGACAGACCGCTGCCGCCGGACAGGAACAGGTTCGACGGCTCCTCGTCCACCTGGTAAGCGGTCGCCCCGGCGATGCTGCTCGCGGTACCGGACAGCGCCTTCGCCTGCCAGCCGCTGCCGCCGTTGTACGTGACGGCGGGTGCGCCGGACGCGGTGAGGTAGAACACTTCCGTGCCGAGCGGTGCGGTGACGCTGGTCTCGGTCAGCGTCCCCGGCGGCTGCGGGAAGGTGCCCGGGGTGGAGGGCAGCACCGACGGCAGCAGGTAGGTGGTCGCCGCCAGGCCTCCAGAAGCGGCCGGGGTGCCGGGCAGCGTGACCGACTGCCAGAGCACGCCGTTCTGGGTCGCTTCGGTGAGCGAACCCGTGCTGTGACTGGTGTAGAACACCTCGGCCTGTCCCGCCGCGGAGGTGGCCGCGGCAAGGCTGCTGCCCCGCGCGGCGACCGCCGTCATCGGTACGGTCAGCCATACCGGGCCGACCTGCGCCGTGACCGTCAGCAGGCCGCCGATCCCGATCCCGAAGATCTGCGGGCCGCCCGCCGTGTCCGTCAGGACCAGTGAACCCGGGTTCACCACCGGCACGACCGACAGCGTGCGCGTCGTCCAGCCCGAGGACGAGCCGGCCGTCACCGACAGCTGGTGCTGGGCATTGACGAAGAACACCTCGGGGTAGCCGCCGGTGGTTGTCGTCGCGTTGATCGCGCTGCCCGCGACCGGGGTGCCCGGCAGGCTCTGGGTCACCCAGCCGGACGTGCTCTGGTAGGTCTGCGCCAGCGACCCGCTCGCGGTCCGGTAGTACGCGTGCGGCGTGTTCACATCCGCGTTGGCGGTATCGGGGTAGGTGAGCGCGGTGATGTTGCCCGTGGCGTCAGGACTGCCGGGGACGGACCACTGGATCCAGCTGCCGCCGTCCCAGTAGTCCACGGCCAGGCCGCCGGACGAGCGGGTGAACGTGTACTGCTCGATGGGCAGCGGGTCATACCAGATCGCGTCGCTCGGCGCCGAGGCGATGCTGGACGAGGAGGCTACGACCTGGACGTTCTGCCTGAGCGTGACGGTTGTCCCGATGCTGGACGTGATCGTGACGGTGGCCGTGTAGGTGCCCGGCTCGCTGAACACATGGGTCACGCTGGCCCCGGTCTCGTTGGTCATCCGGGTGTCGCCGAACGTCCAGTAGTAGCCGGTGACCGAGCCGCCGGCGACCGAGCCGGACGCGTGGAACACACCGGCGGAGCCGTCGACCGCCACCTTCGGGCCGGACAGCTGCCCGGTCGGGTTCGGCTGCTGAGCGGTGGCCGGCGGGGTCACGATGGCCCATTCCTCGCCGGGTCCCTCGACGCTGGCCGCGAAGGTGGTCAGGTTCGTGATGCCGGTGTCGTACTCGACGTGGACATCAGGATTGGCGGCGAAGTCACCGTTGACCATGTCGATGGTGCCGTCGGAACTGACCGACGTCACGATGCCGACGTGATCGGCGAAGCCGGGGAAGTTGCCCGGGTTGTAGAACAGGATGCTGTCGCCGGCCTGCGGGGTGCCGGTGTCCAGCTGCGGGTTCTGGCCCTGCTGGGTGGCCCAGTCGTCGAAGGAGACCGCGCCCGCGTTGAGGGTGTTCATGTCCGCGGTGATGCCCGCCTGCTGCCACACCCACTTGTTGAAGTCGGCGCACCAGGTCTCGTTCTCGTTCTCGACGCTGAACCCGCTGTCGTAACCGCAGCCGTCGCTGTCCGCGGAGAAGCCCGCGACGAGGGTGCTGTACGGGTCGCAGTCCACACCGCTGAAACCCGGCACGACCGGGTTGTCATCGACACCGACCTGGCTGAGCGCGATCGACGCGATCGTCTGCGGGAGCGCGGCGAGCTGGGCTGGCGTGGTGGCCGGCGGATTGGCACCGGACCTGGCCGGCAGCGCGGCCAGGGCACTCCTGGCGGCGGCGTCCTGTTCGCTGGCTGACTCCGTGCACAGGTTCAGGGTGCCGAGGTTCCACGCGGACTTCAGCGCGGCGGGCAGGCCGTCGCCGCACCCGTACAGGGTTGTGCCGACGAGATGCCACGTCCCGTTGCCGGCCTGAGAGAAGACACCGGTGGCGGCGCTGTCCTGGAATGCCTCGGCCACCTGCGGCCGGGCGGACGTGGCGGGGAGGAAGCTGGCGATCGCCCACTGCTCACCGTTCGCCGTACCGGTGTGCAGCGTTCCGGCACGGACTCCGGCCACCGCCGAGCCGGGCACGTGCCGCCCGGCTTCCCAGGCCTGCGCCAGTGCGGCCCCGACACTACCGGGCGCGATGCCGGTCGTCGGCTGGTCGGCGGAGAGGTCGTTGCCTCGGGTCGCGGCCAGCGCTGAACCAGCGGCCAGCAGCAGTGCCAGTCCGGCGAGGACCGTCGTTGATGTTCGCCGTATGAGGCGAATCCTTCTGAGACTTTTCCTGTGACGTGTCATGCGCAGCGTCCCTCTCAGCCCAGCGCGATACCGTGACTTACTTGCGTAAAATAGAATGAATAGGAAAACTTTTAACAGCCACGGTCGCGGGCGTCAAGACCAGTTCTCCAGGTTTCTGGAAGATCGCCACGGATGCGCTGGAGCGGGGCGCTGATCACCTATCGTGAGGTTGTTGCGGCAGTTATCTCTACGTGAAGGTGCCAGGATCGATGAGCGACGATTGGCAGGGCTGGTACCACAACAAGCCGGAGCCCAGCTTTCAGCCGACCGAGACGGTCCAAGGCGGCGGGGCAAGTGGCGGGGCGGGCCACGGGGCGGGCCACGGTGCCGCGAACCGGGCCGGCGCGTGGCCGAGCCAGCCGCCAGCCCGGTCGTTGCCGGGTGAGGGCGAGCCTGGACGGCGGAGTCTGGGCGGCGGTGGCGGCGGACGCAGCTGGCGGTTCTGGGGTCAGCCGGGACGGCGCGGACGGCGGATCGCGCTGGTCCTGGTCACGGTCGTGGTGGTGCTGATAGCCGGCGTTACCGGGACCTACTTCTGGCTGAACGGCAAGCTGAACAAGACTGTCACGCTGCCGACCACGTCGCTGACCTCGGCGGGCACCAACTGGCTGATCACTGGCTCGGACAGTCGCAGCGGCCTCACCGACAAGCAGATCAGGCAGCTGCACGTCGGTTTCGACGAGGGCACGCTGAACTCGGACTCCATCATGCTGCTGCACATGGGCACCGGCCGCCCGGTGCTGATCAGCATCCCGCGCGACTCCTATGTGGACATCCCGGGCCACGGCTGGAACAAGATCAACGCGTCGCTGGCCTACGGCGGGGCGAACCTGCTGATCCAGACGGTCGAGAACGTCACCGGGCTGAAGATCGATCACTACATGGGGATCGGCTTCGGCGGGCTGGTCTCCGTCGTGAACCAGATCGGCGGCGTGCACATGTGCCTCAAGACAGCGGTCGACGACTCCTACTCCGGGGTGCATCTGGCCGCGGGGTGCCACAATCTCAACGGGGACCAGGCGCTGGCCTTCGTCCGCGACCGGCATTCGTTCGCCAGCGAGGACCTGCAGCGGATACAGGACCAGCGCGCGTTCCTGTCCGCGTTGCTGCAGAAGGCCACCTCACCTGGCGTGTACCTGAACCCGTTCACGTCGCTGCCGTTCGGGTCGGCGGCGGCCAGTTCCATGTCCGTCGACACGGGCACAAGCCTGCTCGACCTGGCCCATGCCGCGCTGGCGCTGCGCGACCCGCAGACGGGCACGGTGCCGATCGCCAACCCCAACTACTACACGAACGCCGGCGACTCGGTGCTGTGGAACAAGACCGAGGCGACCGAGCTGTTCAACGCGCTGAAGGCGGGCAACGCCGTCCCGAACGGCCTGCTCTCCGGCACCGCCGTCGGCTGAGTTCTACAACGACGGCCGGCCAGGACCGGGCCGTAGCGGAGGCATCGGCGCGGTCGGGTGCCGGCGCGGACCTGACCACAGAGCAGGCACGGCGTCGACGGCCGCGGCGAGCGCGTACGCAGCCTGCTCATAGTTCACCCGCCAGCCGGCGAAGTGGGACCATGCCGCCTCGGGCTCCTGCTCGATGGGGAAGTCCACCTCGCGGAGCCGGACCACGGCGTCGAGGAATTCGTCGTAACTGAGGCTGATGACCGCGTCCGGCGCGGGCTCGTCCGGCACCTGGATGCCGATGGAGCGCGCCACTTCGTTGAAGCACAGCAGCCCGCTGCGCAGGCACAGCCGGGCCGGGACGGCGGGTGCCGCGTCCGGGCACAGGGACAGGTAAAGGGCCGCGGAGTCGAGCACGGCGAGCAGGGCCGTCACCCACGAGGCCTCGTGGGTGGGCGAACGGAACCAGACCAGCGGCGAGTACGTGACGTGACTCTCGGTGACGTCCGCCGACCAGCGCTCCCACTGGCTGTAGAACTCGGGGAGCGTGTCCAGTGTCGAATGGCCGGAACCGAGCGCGTAGTGGGTCCTTGCCAGCAATTCCGGTCCCCACGATGGCGTGCCGGCCCGGGAGTTCAGCAACGCGATCTCGTTCTCGCGGCGGTTGAAGGCGGCGTACAGGTGCGGCAGGTAGGCGATTTGCAGCGTGACGGTGATCAGTCCCGCCATCGCGGCCGTGTCGAGGACCGCGGTCTCGAAGAACCCCCGCGCGTCAGGGGAACCGAAGGTCCACAGGGCGGGGCCGACGGAGGTGAAGGCGGTGCCGATGCTGGCGGTCACCGGCCAGATCAGCAGCGCGTAGCCGACGTAGAACGCGCCCAGCCAGATCGCCAGCTGGCCAAGCAGGATGAGCGCCGCCTGACTGGCCGTGATCCGGTCGCGTCTCCGGTAGCTGGCAACGGGCCGCGTGATCAGCTGGAAGAGGCCGTTGACCGCGCTGGCGACCAGGCGGGTCAGCCTGCTGCCTGTCTTGCGCGGCACGATGACCGTTCCGACCACGCTGGCCACCGCGCTGAGCACCAGCACCGCTCCCGCAGCCGCCGCTATATCACGCACCGCTATTGGCACAACCACCAGCTATACCTGCTTTATCGCCATTTAAGTCGAATACCGATTAGCGGAAGTGTATCGGTCCGGGCCCGGAGTCCGGCCACGTTGGGTAACCCTCGCCCAGCACCGATCCCGGCAGGTTTCGCTGGTATACGGCAGCAGCTACGACAAGCTGCCCTACCTGCCGTAGCCATACGGCAGCTGACCACGGTCTATTCGCAAGCACCACGGCCTGTTATGAAAAAATCAATCTTCGTTCATAACGACCGTGGTGCTTGGACCGGGCCAGTGCTCTCCCGCACGACAAGGCGCGTCTCGAGCTCCATGCTCAGCGCCTCATGGGCGTGCCCGTCGAGCTGGCGGATCAGCATCGTGACCGCCGTGCGCCCCATCTCCTGCAACGGCTGGCGGACGGTGGTGAGGCGGGGCGTGCTGGCGCGGCTGACGTCGATGTCGTCGAAGCCGGTCACCGACAGGTCGTCCGGTACCCGCAGCCCGCGCGCCACGGCCGCCTCCAGCACCCCGACCGCGACCTTGTCATTGAAACAGACCAGCGCGGTCGGTCGCGGCCGCAGGTCGAGCAGTTCCCCGCCGGCCACCACTCCGGTCTTGGTGGCCGGCTCGCCGTAGCGCATCAGGCCTGGGTCGCCGAGCACCCCCGCCTCGGCCAGTGCGGCGAGGTGACCGCCGACGCGGTCGTCCCTGGTGCGCCAGTACGGCGGGCCGGTGATGACCCCGATCCGGCGGTGACCGAGCTCAATCAGGTGCCGGGTGATGGCCCGGGCGCCGGAGAAGTGCGCCGCCGAGATCGACACCATGCCGGGCGGCACCGCGATGCGCGGGTCCACCACCACGAACGGGTAGCCGCGGGCGGCCAGCGCCTCCAGGTCGGCGCGGGGCTCAGGGGGAAGGATCAGCACCGCGCCATACGCGTCGCCGCGGCCAGGCAATTCGCGCACCGCGGACGAGGTGACCACCGCGTCGCCCGCGTCGAGCAGCATGCCGTGGCCGTGTACCGCGAGCGTTTCGGCGATCGAGGTGACGATGTGGCCGAAGTAGTCGGTGAGCAGGTAAGGGCAGCGCACGAACACCGGCAGGCGGGTAGCGCGGGCCGGCGAGCGCCGGCGCGGTTCCGGCGCCCGGTCGCCGAGCCGCTCGACCACCTGGCGCACCCGGTCCCGGGTGTCCGACGCGACGTTGCCGCCGCCGTTGATGACCCGGGAGACGGTGGCGATCGAGAGCCCGGTCTCCGCCGCGATGGCGCGGACGGTCACCCGGCCGGTCCGGGTAACAGGACCTGAAACGGATTTTTGTTTCATCGCTTTATACATACCACGCACCTCGTCATGCACCCGCTGAACATTAACAATGCATCAACATCGCACACTCACCTTGACGCATTGCGACCACGCTGTTGCAATCTCTTACAGGATAGTTTCCTATTTATTTCAGAAACTATCAGTAACAGTCGCCCCCGCCCCCACCCCCGGCGGGCCACCCGCTCCCGCCGGGCGCTCGAAGGGATTCCCAGCCGGTATGCGTATACCAAGGAACCCAAGGAAACCGTGGTCCGTTGCCCTGGCACTGACCACCACCGCGTTCGCTGCTGGCGGCCTCGCCGTCGCCACAACGGGAACGGCCCACGCGGCCGGTCCCGCCTTCCCCGCCCACTTCGCCGCGCCCTATCTTCAGATCGCCTCGTCAGATGCCGGAGATATGGCCGCCGACATGGCCGTGAGCGGCGATAAGTACTACACGCTGGCCTTCCTCGTCTCCCAGTCCGGCTGCACTCCCGAGTGGGAGGACGGCGGCTACAGCCTGGGCACCTTCAACTCGCAGATCAGCTCCCTTCAGGCGGCCGGCGGCAACGTCATCATCTCGTCCGGCGGTGCCGGTGCCACTGAGCTCGCGCAGACCTGCACGAACGTCTCGCAGCTCACCGCCGCCTACCAGAACATAGTGAACACCACCGGTTCTACCCGGCTGGACTTCGACATCGAGGACAGCGACCTGGCCAACACCAACGCCACGTCCCTGCGTGACCAGGCGCTCGCCGCGCTGCAAGCGCAGGATCCGGCAGTGCAGGTCGACTTCACCCTCGGCGTCTCCCCGCAGGGGCTGCCCACCGGCAACGGCTCGCAGTACGCGGTGCTCCAGGACGCGAAGGCAAAGGGCGTGAAGGTGTCCACCGTCAACATCATGGTGATGGACTTCGGCTCCGGCCAGAACGGGCTCACCGACGCCGAATCCGCGGCGCAAGGCGCGGCCAGCCAGCTGTCGAGCCTGTACGGGATCTCCACCTCCGCTGCCTACGCGATGATGGGCCTGACACCCATCGCCGGCCAGAACGACTCCCCCGACAACTACGACTTCACCACCGGGAACGCCTCGACGCTGGAGAGCTTCGCCGCGTCCAACGGCGTCCAGGAGCTGTCCTTCTGGGAGGTCGACGGCTACGACAAGGGGACCGGCTACCAGTACTCGACGATCTTCAACAAGATCACCGGGGGCGGCGGCGGCACACCGCCTCCGACCGGCGCCACGGGACCGATCACCGGCTACGAGAGCCTGTGCCTGGACGACCGCAGCGCTAGCACGGCCAACTTCAACCCGGTCCAGGTCTACACCTGCAACGGCACCAACGCGCAGAGCTGGACCGTCGAGTCCAACGGCACCCTCCAGGTGCTCGGTGGCTGCCTCGACGTGGCCGGCGCCGGCACGGCCAACGGCACCCTCGTGGACTACTACCCGTGCAACGGCACCGGCGCGCAGTCCTGGGTGCACGAGTCCAACGGAGAACTGGTCAACTCCAACTCCGGCAAGTGCCTGGATGACACCGGGTACGGCGGCTCCGGCACCCAGGTCCAGATCTGGACCTGCGCCGATAGCAGCAACCAGCAATGGAACATTCCGTGAAGCGACGACTCCTCACGTTCCTAGCGGCGGTCGCGCTCATGGCCGGCCTCGGCACGGCCGCCGCTAGCATCGCTCAGGCCCAGACGACCGGAGCGATCACCGGCTACGAAGGCCTGTGCCTCGATGACCGGTCGGCGAGCACCGCCGACTTCAACCCGATCCAGGTGTACACCTGCAACGGCACCAGCGCCCAGCAGTGGACCGTGGAATCGAACAACACCCTGGAAGTGCTCAGCGGCTGCCTTGACGTGTCCGGCGCCGGCACGGCCAACGGCACCCTCGTCGACTACTACCCGTGCAACGGCACCGCGGCCCAGGTCTGGGAACCGCAGTCCAACGGCGAACTGCTCAACCCCAACTCAGGCAAGTGCCTGGACGACACCGGGTTCGGCGGATCGGGCACCCAGGTACAGATCTGGGCCTGCGCCGACAGCAGCAACCAGCAATGGACGCTGCCCTCCGGCGGGACATCACCGCCTCCGGGCAACACGCCGAACTTCGGTCCGAACGTCTACGTGTTCAGCACCTCGATGTCCACCACGACGATCCAGAACGACATCAACCAGGTCTACAACACGCAGCAGTCGAACCAGTTCGGGACCCAGCGCTATGAGCTGATGTTCGAGCCCGGCACCTATAACGTCAGCGTCCCTGTCGGGTTTTACACCGAGGTCGTCGGCCTCGGGCAGAACCCGACGCAGACAGTGATCACCGGTGGCGGAATCTACGCCAACGCCGCCTGGAACGACGGCAACGCGACGGAGAACTTCTGGCGCGGGGTGGAGAACATCACCCTCGACCCGTCCTCCGGAAGCACCGAGTGGGCCGTTTCCCAGGCCGACCCGATGCGCCGGGTGCAGGTCGACGGCAACCTCGTGCTCGACGACGACACCTCGGGCAACACGACGAGCAACTGGTCATCCGGCGGCTTCATCAGCGACTCGATCGTCACCGGTCAGGTCAACTCGGGCACGCAGCAGCAGTTCATCCTGCGCAACGACCAGATTGGCAGCTGGACCGGCTCGAACTGGAACATGGTATTCGTGGGAAGTACCGGGGTCCCGGCCCAGAGCTTCCCGACGTACACGACGGTGAGCCAGACACCGACGGTCGACGAGAAGCCCTACCTGTACATCGATTCCTCCGGGAACTGGGACGTGTTCGTGCCCTCGAACCGGACCAGCTCGCAGGGCGTTTCCTGGGCGAACGGGAACACGCCAGGCACCTCGCTGCCGATTAGCGATTTCTACCTCGCGACGCCTAGCAGTACGGTCGCGCAGCTCAACTCGGCGCTGGCTGGCGGACAGGACCTGCTGTTCACCCCCGGCGTCTACCAGATCAACGGCACCATCGACGTCACTCGAGCAGACAGTGTCGTGCTCGGCCTCGGCCTGGCCACGCTGGTCTCGAACGGCGGCGACACGATCCTGCAAACCGCCGACGTCAACGGCATCCGCATCGGCGGACTGATCTTCGACGCCGGAACCACGAACAGTTCCGTCCTCGTCCAGATCGGCCCGTCCGGCTCCAGTGCCAGCCACTCCTCCGACCCGACCGTGCTGTCCGATGTATTCGCGCGCATCGGCGGTGCCACAGCCGGCAAGGCCACGCAGACGCTACAGGTCAACAGCAGCAACGTCGTCGGCGACGACCTGTGGTTGTGGCGTGCTGACCACGGCAACAGCGGCACGGTCGGCTGGACGACCAACACCGCCGCCAACGGCCTGGTCGTCAACGGCGCCAGCGTCACGTTCTACGGACTCGCGGTCGAGCACTACCAGGCCGTGCAGGTCCAGTGGAACGGCAACGGCGGAGCCGACTACTTCTACCAGAGCGAGATGCCGTACGACCCGCCCAGCCAGTCCGCCTGGATGGACGGATCCGCTGACGGCTATCCGTCCATCGCGGTCGCCAGCAACGTGACCAGCTTCCAGGCCTACGGCGTGGGCGTGTACTGCTACTTCGACGTGAACCCGAGCGAGATCAGCGCGAACGCGCTCACCTCGCCGACCACGTCCGGAGTGGACTTCCACGACATGGTCACCGTCTCCCTTGGCGGCACAGGCACCATCCAGCACATCATCAACGGCACCGGCAACACGGTCAACTCAAGCAGCACCGTCGCCGACCTGACCAACTACAACTAGGCGCACGCCCGATCAGGATCCCGGCCGCATCGGCCTAATCAGAGCCGATGCGGCCGGGTCACGTTGCGGCCCGGGTCCGTTTCGCGGCCCCGGGCCGGTGGCCGGCCGGTGCGGGCGGGCGGGTGGCCGGCCGGTGGGCATTGTCGCGGCAAATAGTTCCAACGCGGCAGAAAAGGTTGCTCACAGCATGGTTTTTTACCGTGAAAAGAAGATCTACCGCGTTGTTTGTCGACACGGGGCCGCCTTGCTGTGGCTGTCGTGATCCTCGTGGCTAAGGTGACGGACGTTATGACGCGGCCAACTCAGGCGGGAGCCAACTCAGGCGGGAGCCAACTCAGGCGGGAGCCTGCTCAGGCGGGAGCCTGCTCAGGTCAGCACCGTGCTGCTTCCTACCCTGAGCCGCCGTCTTCGGCATGGCCGGGCGTAGCATGGGTTGCCCTGTCGGCAACGCCCAGGTGGGAGGCTAGTGGACATCACCCAGCTGATACTCGACGATCATCACGAGCAGCGCAGGTTGTTCGCGATCCTGGAACAGATCGACCGGTCCGATATCGGATCGCTCTCTGCCATCTGGGGACGGCTGGCGGCTTTCCTCGAGGTTCACGCTGCAGCGGAGGAGGCCATCTTCTATCCCGCCCTGCTTCAGGTGGGGATCGCCGCGAGCCGGAAGACCGGGGTAGAGGACGAAACGCTGGATGCCATCCACGACCACAACGAGATCCGGGACGCGATCGCGAACGTGGCACGATTTCCGGCCGGCAGCGACGACTGGTACCAGGCTGTCGCCGGGGCGAACCTGGCCAACGGCGACCACATGGCAGAAGAGGAACGCGAGGGCCTGACCGACTTCCGTCGTCTGGCCGGACTCCAGCAGCGCCACAACCTCGCGGTAACGTTCGCCGCCTACGAGGCGCGGCACGTCACGGGAGTCCAGCCAGTGGATAAGGATCCCGCCACCTATGTCGCCCTCGCCGAGGCGGGGGGCCGACCCGCCAGCGACGGGACATTGGGCGTCGGCGACCTCAAGCGCACCTGATCCAGGCCGTCGCTAACCAACCTTTACCGGCTTCTTCTCCCCTGCCCGCTTGACCAGCCGGTCGCCAGCACTCACCGACTTCCACAGTCCCCCGCGCACCCGGAGCCTCTTCTGGCTGCCATCGCTGAGCGTGACCTCGAGCCGGTGATACATGTTCTGTCCATCCGGCGAGCCACGCTTCTTGCCGATGACCACGCCCTCCCACGCATCGTTGTTGCGTATCCTCCGCCCGAACATAACGCCTCCCCGTGTTGTCGTGCTTCCAGCCTGCGGGCAGGGCACGCGACGCGGCATCGGTCAGCCGGCTGATGACCTCGCGACGTCCGGTTGATGGCGCCGGCGCGAGGTCAACGGTCAGGGGGCAGGCAGTCGTCGATGAAGGCGTTGCGGAATTTGCCTTCCGGGTCGTAGCGGGCCATCAGCTCCGCGAAATCGGGCAAACGCGGATAGAGCGGACCCGGTTCGCCCAGGAAGACCTTGCCCCAATGCGGCCTGGCGGCGAAGGGAGCGAGCCGCTCCTCGATGGCAGCCAGTACCGGAGTAACCGCTTGGAAGTCCTGCACCCAGGTGAAATGGAAGCCAGCCGAATCCCGCTGGCAGAACGGGCTCAACCACAGTTCGTCCGAAGCTATCGTGCGGATCTCCATGATCCGCAGCACCGCCGCGATCCGGTCGGCTATCGGATCGAGCGCGGCGAGTGCCCGCACCGCCAGCTCGCGGGGTACCAGGTACTCAGACTGGAGTTCGTCGCCGCTGCTCGGGGTGTACTCGGGCCGGAAATGCGGAAGCCGTTCATGCCACGGACCGGGCACACCGAGCTGCTGCGTGGTGGCGCTCGGATCCATCCCCGGCACGGGATGCTGAGGGGTTTCGGCGAGCCGGGCATCCAGCCACCGCGGCTCGGGCGTCCACCAGCCGTCCGCGCCGGCCCGCTGCTTGAGCCAGATCCTGAACGCATATGGCGGGCGCCAGTCGGTGAATACGCTCACGCTGTACCCGCTGGCGAAGATCTCGGCGAAGTGCGCGTCCAGCCGGTTCCGCGGCAGATCCTGGTAGACCCACTGGCGCACCGTGTACGTCGGCTCGATGTCCAGCGTCATGCTGGTCACGACCCCGAGCGCGCCGAGGGCGACCACCATGCCGGGAAAGTCGCCACCCTCCCGGCTCACGGTCAGCAGCCGACCGTCCGCCATCACCATCTCCAGGGCCGACACGGCCGTCGCAAGTGACCCGTTGCCGTCTCCCGACCCGTGCGTGCCGGTCGCGCACGCGCCGGCCACGGAAATGTGCGGCAACGAGGCCAGGTTGTGCAGCGCATATCCCGCCTGCTGCAGACCGGCGGCGAGATCGCCGTACCTGACCCAGCCGGCCGTCGTGACGGTCAGCTGTTCCGGGTCGATCCGGACGGTCCCCGGCAGGCCATCCAGCCACAGCAGATCACCCGCGGTGTCCGTGATCCGGCTGAACGAATGTCCCGAGCCCAGGACGCGTGCCCCGGTGCTGTCCGCGATGAGCTCGCGGAGCCGCTCGACCGAACCAGGGCGCAGAACGCGGGCAGCCCCGAACGTGACGTTCCCGGCCCAGTTCGTCTCCGGTATCGCCATCTGCGTCCATTCACCATCGGCTGGCCTGGGACCGTAAGCCTATCGAGTCAGCGAGCGGCAAGCCCCAGCTAGGCACACCTGGAACATTTTCGACATAACAGACAGTGGTGCGCCGGACGACGTGGATGATTCCCCATTGTGCTAAATGCAATAATTCAAACGTGCGTGCGTCTGCCGTGGGTGGGGAGAATGGGCCGGCCGGCTCAGGGGATGAGCACGATCTTCCCGCGGGTGTGCCCCTGTTCTAGCTGCCGGTAGGCCTCTTGCACGTCGTCCAGCGGGAACGTCGCGGCGATCGGCAGCTCGAGTTCGCCGGCCGCGATCAGGGCGGCTAGTTCGGCCAGGGTGCTGGCGCTGCCGCCGGCCATGTTGCCGTCCGTTTTCACGCCGAACCGCTCGGCGCCGTCGAGATGCACGATGGTGTCGATCCGGGACGGGTCGACACCGAGATCGACCGCGAGCTGCACATAGTCCGCACCGTACGTATCGATGAACGCGTCCACCGCGGGCGCGGCCGCGCGGATCCGGTCGATGACGCCATCGCCGTAGGACACCGGAATCACCCCGTGCGAACGGAGCCACTCGTGGTTGGCTTCCCCCGCGATGCCGATCACCGTCGCTCCGGCACGCTTGGCAAGCTGCACCGCCAGCGATCCCACTCCCCCGGCCGCGCCGGAGACCACGACGACGTCGCCGGGCGCTAGCGACACCGCGCGCACCGCCGCGTACGCGGTAGAGCCGGCCACGAACAGCGCCCCGGCGGATTCCCATGGCACGCCGTCCGGCTTCGGCGTCAGATTCTCCGCCTCAACCAGCACGTACTCGGCATGGCTGGCCCGGTTGTGGGTGAAGCCGATGACGTTGTCGCCCACGGCGAACGCCGTCACCCCGGACCCGGTCGCTGCCACGACGCCGGCCAGGTCACTGCCCTGGCCGGTCGGGAACGTCGCGGGCCATCGGGAATGCAGTTCGCCGTTACGGATCTTCGCCTCGCCGGGATTGATGCCCGCCGCCTTGACCTGGACCAGCACCTGGCCCGGTCCCGGCTGCGGCGGCGGCACGTCCACCACCTGCAGCACATCGGGCCCGCCGTATGACTCAAACCTCACCGCTCGCACGCGACGCCTCCGTAATGTTCGGTCACTTGCTGGTTAAAGCGAGAAGCGGGCAGGCCCATTCCCTTCATGATCGTGCGCGTGGCGTTCCGGCGTTCCGGAACGCCACGCGCACGATCATTCGATAAGCCAGCGGGGCGGCGGCCGGCGGGGCGGCGGCCGGCGGGGGGTCGTGAAGATGGCATCGAAAACAGCAAGCGGGAAGGGGCGCCGACGCCGGCCGGATGGCTAACATTGGCCTCGTGCTGGTCTACGAGATGATCGTGGCCGAACGTCGCCATATGGCTGATTTGTTTGCCAGCCTGACCGAGGAACAACTCGCACAGCAAAGCCTTTGCGACGCGTGGACAATGCATGAGGTGGCCGCGCATCTGGCCGCTTACCTGCGGTTCGGCCAGCTAAAGATCCTCGCTTGCATGCTCGCCTACGCCGGCGACTTCGCCCCGGGGAACCAGAAAATGGCCCAGTGGTACGCCCGGCGTTCCACCGCTGACCTGGTCGGACTGCTCCGCCGGAACGCGGGATCCAGAACTACCCCGCCCCGGTCCGGATATGACCCGGTGCTGGCCGACCTGGTCCTGCACGACCTCGACGTCAGGATCCCGCTCGGGATCAGCCGCGATATACCGCAGGACCGGCTCGCGGTGACGTTCTACCACCTGGCGACGGTGCCATCGCCGGGCTACGCCGTCGGGACCAGGCTCCGCGACCTGCGTTTCGAGACGACGGACACAGGATGGATGACGGGCTCGGGAGCTGTCGTCCGCGGCCCCGCCGAAGCCGTGGTCATGGCCATGAGCGGGCGGACCGCCGCGTGGTCCGACCTGGCCGGCGATGGAGTTGAGCTGCTGCGGCAGCGGATCAGTCAGGCGACGGTGATCCCCGTTCCCGATCGGCTTAAGAAGATGGCGATGACCGTGCTGCGGCCATCGGAGCGCCGGTCCCGCGACGCAGAGCCCCCTGAGCTAAGCGGCAGGCAAACCCTCAGCTGAACGACGCGCCGCACGGTAATACCGGATAAAAGTGCCCCGATATACTTCTCTCCACTTTCAATATATAGCGGACCAGGGGGCTTGCGGCAAGACCCGGGTCATGCCGCACAATGGCAGGCCGGGGCCAGAACCTGCGGAAATGGGGACGCTAGATGTGTGTTGTAGCGCGGGACCGCCGATCGGAGCTGATGAGGTGAACTCCCTGACTTCCAGCGCGTTTGACCTTCCTGACCGACTCGCCGCCAAAGCCGACCCGGCGCTGATCGCCGGCGACGAATTGCACTTCGAGGCCATCGCGGACAGCCTCGAGCAGTCGATCGCCGAGCTGTCCGACCGCCTCGACATCGAACTGAGGGCGCCCGGCGGGATAGGCCAGGGGGCGATGGACCGGGACACCGAGGTGCACCGGCTGAGTTCCCGCTTGCGCACCCTGCGCCGCTTCGGCCTGGATCTGTGCCTGGGACGCATCGTCAGCGCGGACGACCCGGAGCCCGTGTACGTGGGGCGGCTCGGTCTCAGGGACAGCACGGGCCGCCAGTTGCTGGTTGACTGGCGCTCGCCGGTGGCTGAGCCGTTCTTCGGAGCGACTCACGCCAATCCGATGGGCCTGGCCAGCCGGCGCAGGTACCGCTGGAACCGCGGCCGGATCAGCGACTACTGGGACGAGGTATTCACCGCGGACGGGCTGGAAGGGCACGCCGCGCTCGACGATCAGTCCGCGTTCATCGCCAGCCTGGGCAGCGACCGGTCGGACCGGATGCGCGACGTGCTCGGCACCATTGCGGCGGACCAGGACGCCATCGTCCGTGCTGGTTCCCGCGGCGCCCTGGTCGTCGACGGCGGTCCGGGCACGGGGAAGACCGTCGTCGCGCTGCACCGCTCCGCCTACCTGCTCTACTCCGACCCTCGCCTCGGTCACCACCGGGGCGGCCTGCTGTTCGTCGGTCCGCACCAGCCCTATCTGGCCTACGTGTCTGACGTGCTGCCCAGCCTCGGTGAGGAGGGTGTGCAGATCTGCACACTGCGCGACCTCGTTCCTGAGGGTGCCGCGGCGGCGATGGAGACCGATCAGGACGTGACCCGCCTGAAGTCGTCCGCTGACCTGGTGAAGGCCATCGACGCGGCGGTCAGGTTCTACGAGAAGCCCCCAGCCAAGGGCCTGAAGGTGGAGACGCACTGGTCCGACATCCACCTCAGCGCCGGCGACTGGGCCGAGGCGTTCAATGCGGTGGAACCGGGTACCCCGCACAACGAGGCGCGATATCAGATCTGGGAAGAACTGCTCGCCATCCTGATCGACAGGCATGGCAACGAGAATGTGCCAGAGGACCAGCTCCGCAAGGCGCTGCTGCGGAACGAGGAGCTGCGCACGACCTTCAGCAAGGCATGGCCACTGCTTGAACCGACCGACATCGTCGGGGATCTGTGGTCAGTCCCCGCCTACCTGCGGCTGTGCGCTCCCTGGCTTACCGCTGACGAAGTCGGGAAGCTGCAGCGCCCGGACGCTCAGGCCTGGACGGTGTCCGACTTGCCGCTGCTTGACGTGGCCCGGCACCGGCTCGGCGACCCGCAGGCAGCACAGCGGCAGCGGCACCACGACGCGACCATCGCCGCCCAACGGGAGCAGATGGACCAGGTTGTGGACAACCTGATCGAGGTTGCCGACGACGAGTACGGTACCGGCCTGGTGACCATGCTGCGCGGGGAGGACTTCCATGACGCCCTGGTCGACGAGGCCTCCGTCGACCGCGCCGATCCCGACCAGCTCGCCGGGCCGTTCGCGCACATCGTCGTGGACGAGGCACAGGAACTGACCGACGCGGAGTGGCAGATGCTGCTGCTGCGCTGCCCGTCCCGTAGCTTCACCGTCGTCGGGGACCGGGCCCAGGCCAGGCACGGGTTCACCGAGTCGTGGCGGGAACGGCTCGGCCGGATCGGATTCGACAAGATCAACCTGGCCACGCTGAGCATTAACTACCGGACGCCGGAAGAGGTCATGGCGGAGGCCGAGCCGGTCATCCGGGCGGTCCTGCCGGACGCCAACGTGCCGACCTCCATCCGCAGCACCGGTGTCCCGGTCACCCATGGAGCCACCTGGGAACTAGGCCCGATCCTCGACGCATGGCTCGCCGAGCATGCGGAGGGAGAAGGGATCGCCTGCGTCGTCGGCGACCCGACGTTCCAGGCGACGTCACGGGTCCGGTCGCTGACACCGGAACTGTCCAAAGGACTCGAATTCGACCTGGTCATCCTCATCGACCCGGAGGAGTTCGGCAAGGGCATCGAAGGAGCGGTGGACCGCTACGTCGCGATGACCAGGGCGACCCAGCGGCTCGTCATCCTGACCAGCCGCTGAACGGTCAGTCGCGCAGCGTGCCGAGGATACGGGCCAGCTCGGCGCGGTCGTCCTGGCTGAGCCGGCCGAAGACCCGTCCGGCCTCGGCGCCGCGGGTGCCCCGGATCTCGGCCATGGTGGCGGCGCCGTGCTCGGTCACCTCGACCAGGGTGGCACGACGGTCGGCCGGGTCCGCACGCCGCTGAACCAGGCCCTTGACCTCAAGCGCGTCCACGACCTCGGTGGCGGTGCGCGGCGCGATCTCCAGGCGTTCCGACAATTCGGACAGCCGCATCGTGCCGTGCCTGCCCAGCACCCGCAGGGCGCGCAAGTGAGCCGGCGTGATATCCCAGGGCGCCAGCGTCTCGGCTGATTTCTCGCGAAGCCGCCGCGCCACGGCCCCGATGGCGTCTGCCAGCGACTCGTCGCCGGCCGGGTCGGCGGGCCGGGTCTGTTCGCTGTCTGCGGAGGTCACGGGAATACCGTATCAGCGTTTTACGCTGTAGCCTCATAGTGAGGTAACCTCACGAATACTTGCCTTCGGCGAAGGGAACGACATCTTGGCGACATCTCAGACAAATCACGAGAGCCGGCGCCGCGGCACGGCCACAGTAACCGCCGCGGAAAAAGCACAGGCACACGACGTATCGCTGCGCCGCATCGGACGGCTGTTCCGCCCGTACCGATGGCAGCTGGCGTTCGTCACCGCCATCATCGGGGCCTCCTCCGTAGTCGGGCTGGCCTCCCCGTTCCTGCTCCGCGCGGTCATCGACAAGGCCCTGCCGGAACGGAATCTCCATCTGCTGGTCTGGCTGGTGATCGCGATGGTCGCGGTCGCGGCGGTCACATCGGCGTTCGGCGTCGTCCAGACCTGGGTCAGCACCAAGGTCGGCCAGCACGTCATGCATGAGCTGCGCACCAGCGTCTTCGCCCACCTGCAGCGGCAGTCGATCGGCTTCTTCACCCGTACCCGCACCGGCGAGGTGCAGTCCCGGATCCAGAACGACATCGGCGGCATGGAAGCCGTGGTGACCTCGACCGCGACCTCGATCGCCTCGAACCTCACCACCGCGGTGGCCACGGCCGTCGCCATGGTCGCGCTGTCCTGGCGGCTTTCGCTCATCTCGCTCGTGGTCATGCCGCCTGCCATCTTCTTGACCCGCAAGGTCGCCAAGATGCGCCGGTCCATCACCGCTCAGCAGCAGCGCGAGCTCGCCGATCTCAACGTGACCATCGAGGAAGGACTCTCGATCAACGGCGTCCAGCTGGCCAAGACGATGGGCACCGGCCCGGCGCTCATCCGCCGGTTCAGCGAGTCCTCGGCCCGCCTGATCGACCTGGAGCTTCGTTCCCAGCTCGCCGGGCGCTGGCGGATGGCCTCGCTCACCATCATCTTCGCCGCCATCCCGGCGATCATCTACCTCGCCGCCGGCCTGCCCGTCACCGCTGGGACCGTCAGCATCGGAACCCTGATCGCGTTCACCACCTTGCAGAACGGCCTGTTCCGGCCGATCACCGGCCTGCTGAGCACCAGCGTGTCCGTGATCAGCTCGCTGGCCCTGTTCTCGCGCATCTTCGAATACCTCGACCTGCCGGTCGACGTCGACGAGCCGGTTCACCCGGCCAGCATCGACCCGGCCACGGTTACCGGACACGTCCGCTTCGACCACGTCAGCTTCACCTATCCCGGCGCTGACCGGCCTGCCCTGGCCGGCATCGACCTGGACATCCCGGCGGGAAGCCACCTCGCCATCGTCGGCGAGACGGGATCGGGCAAGACCACGCTCGGTTCCCTGGTCGCGCGCCTGTACGACCCCAGCAACGGCGGCGTCCGCATCGACGGCACCGACCTGCGCGACATGCGACTGGCCGACCTGGCCGCCATCGTCGGCGTGGTCAGCCAGGAGACCTACCTCCTGCACACCACCGTCCGGGAGAACCTGCGCTATGCCAAGCCCGGCGCCACCGACGCGGAGATCGAGGACGCGGCTCGCGCCGCGCAGATCCACGATCTGATCGCGAGCCTGCCCGACGGCTACGACACCATGGTCGGATCCCGCGGCCACCGCTTCTCCGGCGGCGAAAAGCAGCGCATCGCCATCGCTCGCACCCTGCTCCGCGACCCGCGGGTCCTCGTCCTCGACGAGGCCACCAGCGCCCTGGACAACGAGACCGAGCGGGCCGTCCAGCAGGCGTTCGACACGCTGGCCAGGGGGCGCACCACCATCACCATCGCGCACCGGCTGTCCACCATCCGCGATGCGGACCAGATCGCCGTGCTCGACCACGGCCGGGTCATCGAGGCCGGCGACCACACCAGCCTGATCGCCAGCCAGGGCCGCTACGCCACCCTGGCTGCCTAGCCCAGGGCGGTACCGGGCCATAGAGGCTAACTCTGCGATTCCCAGATATTGCTGAAATCGCCGCTATTGTCCATCGAGCTGGTGTTGTCGAGCTGATCGCCGCTCGCGCCGACCATGATGATCTGAGTCGGGTCGAGCGAGGACATGGACTGCCCGTTGGCCGTCGCGCTGGAGTAGCCGATCGTGCCGAAGTCGGCCAGCGGCAGCGGGCCCTCTTCCGTCGAGGGCGCCTCGGTGATGACCTCCGCGGAGGAGTTGGCCAGGCCGCTCTCGTTCTCGGTCTCGGTCTGCGTCCAGTTCTGGGTGCTGTCGGTCAGCGTCAGGGTGTAGGTATCGGTCCCGGTGAACGTGACCGACGCGTGCATGCTGTCGCCGGACTCAACCGGGTTGGAGAAGTAGACGGGATCCGCCGGGCGGCGTGCGCGCTACCGGTCGTCACCATCAGCAGCGAGCCGGCCACCAGTGCGATGGCGGCAGGCAGGATGGACCAGCGGGGGGATCATTACCGGCTCCTGTGTCCCTACTCATGCCAAGTAGCGGTCACGGCTGTTGTGCGGCCGCACCGTGACAATTAATTCCGAAACGGTAAAGTTGAGGTAATTTCAGAACTGCGATTGGTGCCTGGTCACCGCCCGGCTAACGGTCAGGACGCCTGACCGGAGATCAGCCGTCCGCCATCCCGAACGCGTCAAGGATCTGCACCGCGGCCGTGGTGGCGGTGACCGACCCGTCCCGCACCTGCTGCTCGAGCGCGGGCGCGATCGCGCGTACCTTCGGATCCTCGTGCAGCCGGGTGAGCAGCTGGTCGCGCACCAGGCTCCAGGTCCAGCCGACCTGCTGATCACGGCGGCGCCGGCCCAGTTCACCGGTGGACTCCAGCATCGCGCGATGCCGCTGGATGCGCTCCCACACCTCGTCCAGGCCGGAATTCTCCTGCGCGCTGCAGGTCAGCACCGGTGTCCGCCAGGCCGCGCCGGGATCTCGCAGCAGCCGCAGTGCCGCGGAGAGCTCGCGAGCGGCGGCGCGTGCGTCCCGCTCGTGCGATCCGTCGGCCTTGTTGACCGCGATGATGTCGGCCAGCTCCAGCACGCCCTTCTTGATGCCCTGGAGCTGGTCGCCGGCCCTGGCGAGGGTCAGCAGCAGGAAGGTATCAACCATGCCGGCCACCGCGATCTCGGACTGCCCGACGCCAACCGTCTCGACCAGGACGATGTCGTAGCCGGCCGCCTCCATGATCACCATGCTCTCGCGGGTGGCGCGGGCAACGCCGCCGAGCGTGCCGCAGGACGGCGAGGGCCGGATGAATGCGGCCGGGTCCACGGCCAGGTGCTGCATCCGGGTCTTGTCGCCGAGGATCGAGCCGCCGGTCTTGCTGGAGGACGGGTCGACGGCCAGCACCGCTACCCGGTGGCCGAGGCCGGTCAGCATGGTGCCGAACGCGTCGATGAACGTCGACTTGCCCACGCCGGGCACGCCGGTGATGCCGACGCGCAGCGCCTTGCCGGTGTGCGGCAGCAACTCGGTGAGCACCTGCTGCGCCACCCGCCGGTGGTCCGGCCTGGTCGACTCCACCAAGGTGATCGCGCGCGCGATGTCGGATCGCGAGCCGTCCAGCACGCCGCGGACATACCGCTCCGGGCCGGCCGGGCTCTGAGCCTGCGCCATTACCCGAGCTCGTGGCCGAGAGCCGCGGCCAGCGTGCGCACCAGGTCCCTGGCCGCGTCCGGGATCACCGTGCCGGGCGGGAAGACCGCGGCCGCGCCGGCCTCGCGCAGGGCGTCGATGTCGCCGGGCGGGATGACGCCGCCGACGACGATCATGATGTCATCGCGCCCGGCCTTGGCCAGTTCCTCGCGCAGCGCCGGGACCAGGGTCAGGTGCCCGGCCGCGAGCGAGTTGACACCGACGATGTGCACGTCGGCCTCCACCGCCTGCAGGGCCACCTCGGCCGGGGTCTGGAACAGCGGGCCGACGTCAACATCGAAGCCGAGGTCTGCGAAGGCTGTGGCGATCACCTTCTGGCCTCGGTCGTGGCCGTCCTGGCCCATCTTCGCGACCAGGATGCGCGGGCGCCGGCCCTCCGCCCTGGCGAACTCGTCGACCAGCGCCCGGACCTGCTCGATCGCGCTCGACGGGCCGGCCTCGTCTCGGTACACACCTGCCAGTGTCCTGATCTGCCCGGCGTGCCTGCCGTAGACACGCTCAAGCGCGTCGGAGATCTCGCCGACGGTCGCCTTGGCCCGCGCCGCGTCCACGGCCAGGGCGAGCAGGTTCCCCTCCAGGCTGCCGTCGCGGCGCGGGCCCGCTTCCGCCGCCGCCGTCAGCGCCCGCAGGGCGGCCTGGCATGCCTGTTCGTCCCGCTCCTCGCGCAGTCGCCGCAGCTTCTCGAGCTGCTGCGCGCGCACCGCGGCGTTGTCGACCTTGAGCACCTCGATCTGCTCGTCCTCGTCGAGGCGGTACTTGTTCACGCCGATGACTGGCTGGCGGCCGGAGTCGATTCGCGCCTGCGTGCGCGCGGCCGCCTCCTCCACCCGCAGCTTCGGTATGCCCTCGTCGATGGCCTTGGTCATGCCGCCCGCCGCCTCGACCTCCTGGATGTGCTGCCAGGCCCGGTTCGCTAGGGCGTCGGTCAGCCGCTCGACATACGCGCTGCCGCCCCACGGATCGATAACCCGGCAGGTACCGGACTCCTGCTGCAGGAAGAGCTGAGTGTTGCGGGCGATGCGCGCGGAGGAATCGGTCGGCAGGGCAAGCGCCTCGTCGAGCGCGTTCGTGTGCAGCGACTGGGTGTGGCCCTGGGTGGCCGCCATCGCCTCCACGCAGGTGCGGACGACGTTGTTGTACACGTCCTGCGCGGTCAGCGACCAGCCGGAGGTCTGGCAGTGCGCGCGCAGCGAGAGCGACTTGGGGTTGTCCGGAGCGAACTGGTTCACCAGCCGGGCCCACAGCAGCCGGCCCGCGCGCAGCTTGGCGATCTCCATGAAGAAGTTCATGCCAATGGCCCAGAAAAACGACAGCCGCGGGGCGAACGAATCAACGCTGAGGCCCGCGTCCAGGCCAGCCCGCAGGTACTCGACACCGTCGGCCAGGGTATACGCCAGCTCCAGGTCGGCGGTGGCACCCGCCTCCTGGATGTGATACCCCGAGATGGAAATCGAGTTGTAGCGCGGCATCCGCTGCGACGTGTAGGCGAAGATGTCGGAGACGATCCGCATCGACGGCAGCGGCGGATAAATGTAGGTGTTGCGGACCATGAACTCTTTGAGGATGTCGTTCTGGATGGTCCCGGCGAGTTGTTCCGGTGCGACGCCCTGTTCCTCGGCGGCCACGATGTAGAGCGCGAGCACCGGCAGTACCGCACCGTTCATCGTCATCGAGACCGACATTTCGTCCAGCGGGATGCCCGCGAAAAGCTGCCGCATGTCATAGATCGAGTCAATCGCCACGCCCGCCATGCCGACGTCGCCGGTCACCCGCGGATGGTCGCTGTCGTAACCGCGGTGGGTGGCCAGGTCGAACGCGACCGACAGCCCCTTCTGCCCGGCGGCCAGGTTGCGGCGGTAGAACGCGTTGGATTCCTCGGCGGTGGAGAACCCGGCGTACTGGCGCACGGTCCACGGCTGGTTCACGTACATCGTCGGATAGGGACCGCGCAGGTAGGGCGCGATGCCGGGGTAGCTGCCGAGGAAGTCGAGACCGGTCAGGTCATCGGCCGCGTACAGCGGCTTGACCGCGATGCCCTCCGGCGTCTCCCAGGACGCCTCGCCGACGTCCTTGCCGGTCTCCTGCCGCCACGCCTTCTCCCATTGCCCCTCATTGACCTCGCCAGCGCCATTGCTGCCGAGCGCGATCTCGCTGAAGTCCGGGATCATGAGGATGCTCCGATCTCGTCGTAGACCGCCGTCAGGGCGGCGATGGCATCGCCGCCGAGGTAGACGAAATCGTCGATGTTCTGGTACGGCGCGGGCCGGCCCGCCAGCACGACATACCGGGCTCCGGCCGCCTTCAGTGCCGCGGCGGCCGCTTCGGCGTGTTCGGTGTATATGGCGTCGCTGGAGCAGATGCAGGCCGCTCGCGCTCCGCTTGCCTGGACGGCCTCTTCGAGAGCTTTCCGGCTCGGCTCGGCCGTTTCGCTCAGGATCGTCTCGACGCCGCCGGCCTGGAACAGGTTGGCGGCGAAGGTGGACCTGGCCGTGTACACGGCGACCGGGCCGAGCGTGACAAGCAGGACCTTCGGCCGGGCTCCGGTGGCCGCGAGCAGCGCGTCGGACCGGGAGCGCAGCGCCTCGAAGGCATCGGCACGGTGCACCCTGGGCAGGCCGCCGCCGGGCTGGGCCGGAGCCGGGTCACGAACGACCGGCCGCTCACCGAGGTTGGGGAACTCGCTCACGCCGGTGATCGGTTCGCGGCGGCGGGCCAGCTTCGCCGACCGCTCGGCCCAGTTCTGCGCGATCCGCTCGGCAATCAGGCCGCTGTCCAGGGCGGCGCGGTGGCCGCCAGCCCGCTCGATCTGCTGGAACCAGTCCCAGGCCGCGCTGGCCAGCTGGTCGGTGAGCCGTTCCACATACCAGGAGCCGCCAGCCGGGTCGATCACCCGGGCCAGGTTCACCTCGTCGAGCAAGATGGCCTGGGTGTTCCTGGCGATCCTGCGGGCGAAGTTGTCCGGCAGGCCGAGCGCGCTGTCGAAGGGCAGCACGGTGATCGCGTCGGCACCGCCCAGCCCGGCGGCAAGGCACGCGACCGTGGTGCGCAGCATGTTCACCCACGGGTCGCGCTCGGTCATCATCACCGTGGAGGTGACCGCGTGCTGGCGCTGCGCCGCGCCGGCCGGACCGACACCGCAGACCTGCGCGACACGGGACCACAGCCGGCGCGCGGCGCGGAGCTTGGCGATGGTCAGGAACTGGTCGGCACTCGCCGCGTAGCGGAACTCCAGCTGCCCGGCCGCCTGGTCGGCGGTCAGCCCGGACCCGGCCAGCCCGGACTCGGCCAGCCCCGACCCTGTCAGCCCGGACCCGGCCAGCCCCGACCCTGTCAGCCCGGACCCTGTCAGCCCGGACCCGGCCAGCCCCGACCCTGTCAGCACGCGCAGGTAGGCGACCGCGGTGCTCAGTGACAGTGCGAGTTCCTGTGCCGCCGAGGCGCCGGCGTCGTGGTAGGGCAGCGCGTCGACGGTCAGGGCACGCACGCCGGGGAACTCGCTGGCACAGCGCGCGGCGAGGCGCGCGGCTTCGGCCAGCTGCCGCGCGGTGCCGGTGTCCTGTCCGGTGCGGGCGAGCGAGCCGAGCGGGTCGGCGCCGAGGTTGCCGTGCCCGTCACGGCCCGGACCGTTGCCGTACAGCCCGAGCAACCGCTCCGCGGCCGCTGCGAAATCGGCGCCCGCGTCCAAGACGACGCCGGCCAGGTCCAGGTAGACGCCGTCGAGCGCGTCAGGCAAGGCCGCGACCGGCAGGCCGGAGCCGCCGAGCCTCAGCCAGAGCGAGGTGACGCCGTTCTCCAGGTCCGCGAGCACGGCCTCGTTCGTCCGGCGCGGATCGGGGTGCGCGTGCTGCTGCCGGACGTCCCAGCCCGAGACGCCAGTGCCGGAGCCCTGCGCGTGGCCGCCGCGCACGAACGGCGCGAAGCCGGGCCAGCCAGGGTCGGCCGAGGTGTCCTCGGCGGTATAGAGCGGCTGGATCCACAGGCCGTCCTCGACCTCCGTGGCCAGCGCCCGTTCGGCCTCCGGGCCAGCGAGGCCCGGTCTGCCGGATTTGGCCAGCACGCCCTCGACCAGGTGCTGCCACTGTTCCCGGCCCGCGGCAGGAAACTCCGCGGTCGCTTCCTCGGAGACCGTCATGAAGCAAGTTTAGGAAACGCGCTCGAAGCGAGGCTCAATCCGGGTCGGTGCAGTTGAACGCGCCCCTTTTTCATGATCACGAAGGGTTGTGGGCGCCCTGGCACGCAGAACCCTTCGTGATCATCGTTCAGAGGGGAGCTGACCGGCGGCGGCGAGGTCGTCGAACAGGAGCTGGTCGACCGGCGCGACCCGGCCGCGGTCGGCGTAGCCGAGCCAGGCCAGTTCCTCGATCTCGCCGCTCGCCGACGGCGTGCCCTGGTAATCGGCGGTGTAGCAGCTCATCACCACGACCACGCCGTCCGCGTGCGCGTGCGCCTGGGCCTGGTAGGTGCCGAAGGCGCGGACGGTCTCCGGGAGAAGGTCCACCGCGAGCTCTTCCTTGACCTCGCGCCGCAGCGCGTCGAGTTCCGTCTCCCCGGCCTCGAGTTTGCCGCCTGGGATGTAGAAGGCATCCCTGCCGCACGTCCGCGCGCACAAGACCCGGCCGTTCTCCACCCGCACCCATGCCACCGTCTGGATCGGATTCCGCACCCGCCCACCCTAGTCGCGGGTGAACACCGCGTGGATGACGATCACGTTGTCCATCGGCGCGATGCCCAGCCGGTTCCAGGTCAGGCCGAAGTCCGCCCGGTTGACCGGGAGTTCGCCGTCCAGCGACACCTCGCCATCGCCGGTCGTGACCGCGGCGTCGAATGCCACCGGACGGGTGTTGCCGCGGACAGTGAGGCTTCCCGTGACCCGCACGCCCCCCTCGGCCGGGCTGACCCCGGCCGCGGCGAACGTGATGTCCGGATGCTCGGTGACGTCGAAGAAGTCCGCCGAACGCAGGTGCTTGTCCCGGGTGGAGTTCTTCGTGTCTACCGACGCGGCGGCAACGGTGATCGAGCCGCTGGCGTCCCCGGCCGCGGTTACCGTGCCGCTCCCGGCGACCTGGCTGAAGACGCCGTGCAGCGGGAGCAGTCCCCAGGTGTGCCTCGTGTTGAGCCGGACCTCGGACCTGGCCGGGTCCAGCGTCCAGGATCCGGCGAGCGTGCCATCCCTGAGCAGTGTCTGCAGTTCCGGCGCGATCGGCTGTCCCGGCGAAGACATGCGGTCCTCCAGTAAGTTTCAGTTTTGATATCAAAACTATTTTGATGTGAGAACCGTATTACCGCCGCCGGAGCCGGACTGTCAAGTGCCGGGCGGCACTGACCCGCCCCGGCCAGATCGGGACGAAACGGTCACCGCTGCCGAGACTGCGAGGACCGTGCGCGTGGCGTTCCGGCAAACCGGAACGCCACGCGCACCATGATTCGATGCAGTCTCGGGACCGGTGCCCGCCAAGGGCCTCCGCATCCTGTCCGCTTTGCCGACATGCGGTCGGTATATGGTGTGCCGTGTTAGCTCGATGACCAGGGGGTACCTGTGACCGCGGACCCGCCCGGCGGCGCGCCGGCCACGCTTGACGTCCACCTGCCGCACCGATGAGAGCGCTCTGCCTGATCGCCGGTTCCGCCGTCTTGCTGTCCCTGGCCGTCTGCTCGACCGCCGAAGGCAGCACGCGAAGCGCGACGGCGGCCTCGGTGACGATCGCAGCGGTCGGCGACATGATGCTCGGCAGTACGCCCGGTCTCCCGCCTGCCCCCGGGTCTTATCTTGACGCGGTCAAACCGGTACTCGACCGGGGTGCGCAGATCGTGTTCGGCAATCTGGAGGGCACGCTCACCACGGCCACGGCAGGCAAGTGCGGCCCGGCAGCGCATCCGGCCGAGAACTGCTTCGCGTTCCGGGACCCGCCTAGTTACGCGCGTTACTACAAGCAGGCCGGGTTCACCGTCCTGAACGATGCCAACAATCACTCCTACGACTTCGGTGCCGCCGGCCAGGCCCAGACCGTCCGTACACTGCACGCGGCGGGACTGGCCCAGACCGGGTTGCCGGGCGAGATAACGGTGGTCAGGGAGCGCGGGATCAAGGTCGCGTTCGTGGCCTTCGCGCCCTACGCCTATGACGCCGAACTCCTCAACCTGCCCGCGGCGCGCTCGCTCATCAAGCGGGCCAGGCGGGAGGCAGCTCTGGTCGTCGTCTACATGCATGCGGGCGCGGAAGGTTCCGGCGCCGGCCACGTGACCGGACGGGAGGAGTACTACCTGGGCGAGGACCGCGGCAACCCAGAGGCGTTCGCGCACATGGCTATCGATGCCGGGGCCAGTCTGGTCATCGCGAGCGGCCCGCATGTGCTGCGCGGCATGCAGTTCTACAAGGGGCACCTGATCGCCTACAGCCTGGGGAACTTCGCGGGATACGGCAACTTCGCGACCGACGGCGACCTCGGCGTGAGCGTGATCCTGCATGTGACGCTCTCGGCCACCGGCCGGTTCGAGAGCGCGCGCATCTACCCGATCCGGTTCACCAGCACCGGCCGTCCGGTACCGGGCGGCGCGGGGATCGCCTGCACCGCCCGGCTCGGCTCGTCGGACTTCGGCTCGAGCGCGGCACGGATCCTGTCCTCGGGCGTCATCACGGCACCGTGACTGCTGGTTTATCCAGGTGAGGACCGGTCAGGATCGGAGAAGCCACACGCAGCGGCGGCTCGTTAGCATCGTGATCATCAAGGCTCATCCGGGAGGAAACCAGCCATGACGGACACTAAGAAGTCAGGCAAGACGGCCACGGGGTTCTCGGCCGAGGAACGCGCCGCCATGAAGGAGCACGCGAAGGAGCTGAAGACGACCGCGCGCCGCGGCTCGAGCGCGTCCAAGGCGAACGGCGAAACTGACGTTCTGGAAAAGATCGCCGAAATGGACGATTCGGATCGCGCCATAGCCGAGCGGGTGCACGCCATCGTCACGACCACCGCACCGGACCTCTCGCCGAAAACCTGGTACGGGATGCCCGCATACGCCAAGGACGGCAAGATTGTCTGCTTCTTCCAGCCCGCGCAGAAGTTCAAGGCGAGGTACGCGACGCTCGGCTTCAACGACGCGGCGAACCTGGACGACGGTGACATGTGGCCGACCGCGTTCGCTGTCTCGAAGCTGACCGCCGCCGACGAGCGCAAGATCGCCGCGATGGTGCGGAAAGCCGTGAGCTAAGCGGCCGGCCATGTGGAGCGCGGCACGACGCACCAGACCGTGCCGGCGGACCGCTCCGGAAGAACTCGCCGCTGACCTGGAGATGGCGACGGACCAGGTCATAGAGATCCAGGCGTACAGCCCGGCAGACTTCTGGTGATCGCTAGCTGGATCCGGCGATGGCGATCAGGGCCACTGAGCCCGCGGCCAGCACGAGCCCGGCTAGGCGCATCCGGCTCAGTCGCTCCCCCAGCAGGATCCGGGCCAGCAGGATCGTGCTGCCCGGGTACAGGGACGTGATCACCGCGGTCACGGCCAGCAGCCCCTCCCGCGACGCGATAAAGAAGAACGTGGTGCCCAGGATCCCGGCCACACCGGTGATCGCGGACTGGATTCGGGTACCAGGCGCGGGAAGCTTCAGCTGGCCGGTCACCGCGCCGACCATCATGGCAACCGCGAGCGCGGTGACCTGGACCACGAGTACCGGCCACAGTCCCCTGCCAGATCCCGCGCGGTCGAGTCCGATGAAGTACAACGCGAAGCACACGCCGGCGGCGACGCCGTACCCGACGCCAGATGCCTGCCGCCCGAGCGGCGCCCGTCCCGTCACCGCCGCCGCCGCGGCCTCGTCCGTCACCACCGCGCCGACCGCCACCGCACCGGCCGCCACCGCACCGGCCGCCGGCTCGTCCGCTACCACCTCGACGGCCACCGCCGCTTCCGTGCTCGCCGGACTCGCTGACACGGCGGCGATCGCCGGGATAGCCAGCCCGATTCCGGTCAGCGCGAGCGTCCCAGGGTGCTCGCCGAATAGCAGCCCGGCAGCCACCGATAGCACGGCCGAACCCACCGCGCTGAGCGTGCTGGCCACGCTGAACTGCGCGTGCCGGAATCCGAGGTAAAGCACCATCGCGCCGGTCACACCAGCGGCACCGGCACCGGCCGACCACGCGGCCGTGGCCGCGGTCAGCCCGCCGCCACCGCCGAACGGCACGATCACGATGATCAGCAGCAAGGCGGCGGCCTGGTCGAGGATCGTCACCCGGATCACGCTCGTTGCCCGGGTGGCCAGCCCGGCCGCGAAGTCCGAACTGCCGAACCCCAGCGCCGACAGCAGCGCCAAGATGACCGCGAGCATAGAACCGACCCCCGTGGACTCAGCGCATACCGGCGAGGCCCGGTAACGCTTGTGTCCGATTTACCATGGTCCGCCGCTGATCCGGTACCCCAGCCGACCGCCTGGGCAACGCTACCCGCATCCGCTGCGGAGAGTCGTCCCCGGCCGGGACCACAGCCAATGCGCCGCGGCACACAGACGACCGCGCGGCCGATGGCATTGAGAGTGATGGGGCCGTCCCTGGCCGGGGAACCGGGACGGCCCCGGTCTATTTACGGCAGGCTGGCCAGGTACGGCGCCACGGTGTTGGCGAAGTTGTACCCGTTAGACGCGTCCCAGTTGACCGACCAGGTCATCACGCCCCTGATCGACGGGTAGGAACTGGACGGGACGAAACTGCCGCAGTTCTGCCGCGCGGCGAGGCAGTCGAGCGCGTTGTTGACCACGGACGGGCTGACGTACCCGCTGCCGGCCGCCGAAGACGAGGCGGGCAGGCCCAGGCCGACCTGCGAGGGCGACAGGCCACCCTCAAGCTCGGTGCAGGCGAGCGCGGTCATGAAGTTCTCGGTGCCTTCGGCGTAGACGTTGCCGTCGCAGCCGTTCATCGTGCCCGAGTTGTAGTACTGGGTGTTGATCATGGTGAGGATGGACTTGATGTCCAGTGCGAGCGCGAAGTAGTCATTCCCGGTGGACTGCGTGTCCACGGTCTGCGGGGCGAGCGTGATGATCAGGCTGGAGCCGACGTCGCTCTCCAACTGCTCGAGCGCGGACGCCATGTAGGTGGGGTTGACCCCATTCTCCAGATCGATGTCGACGCCGTTGAAGCCGTACTGCTGAATGATCGAATAGACACTGCTGGCGAACGCGCTCGCGCTGGCGCTGCTGTCCACCTCGATGGTGCCGTTCTGCCCGCCGACGGACAAGATGACCTTCTGGCCACGCGACTGCAGAGTTTTGATGTCGCTGGTGAACTGCTGCTGCGTGTAGCCGCCGAGCGCCGAGGACAGCCCGGAGTCGATGCTGAACGTCACTTGACCTGGCGTGCTGTCAGAATTGCCGAACGCTACGGCCACCAGGTTGTAAGTGGTCGGTACGGCGGCGAGGGTGAGCGCCTTCGCGCCGTTGGTGAAGTCCTGCCAGTAACCCATCAGCACGTGCGCGGGCAGCCCGCTGCCGGTGCCTCCTCCGCCGCCAGACGCGGAGGTTGTGGCGCTGACCTGGCTGGACCGCGGTGATTGCCCGACGGAGTTGTAGGCGGCGACGGTAAACGTGTACGAGGTGGACGCGGACAGGCCGGTGACCGTGGCGCTGGTACCGGTGACGCTTTCGGCCTGCGTGCCGTTCTTGAACACGTAGTAGCCGGTGACCGTCCCTGACGGCGCCGTCCAGGACAGCGACGCCGACGAAGAGGTCGTGCCGGTGACGGCAAGCCCGGTCGGCGCGGCCGGAGCCGTGCCCGTGCCGCCGCCGCTCCCGGCGGGACCGGAGAGGGAAAGCGCGTCGGCGTAGAACGTGGGCTGCGCGTACCACCCGTGGACGTACACGGTCACGCTCGTCGTGGACGCCCCGGTGGTGAAGTTCGTGGACAGCTCGGTCCACGAGGTGGCGGACGGTGTCCAGTTGTTAGTGTCGGTGGTTCCGGTCCCGCTGTCACCGAGGTAGACGTAGTCTCCCTCGACCCAGCCGGTGAGCGAGTACGAGGAGTTGGGCTGGACGCTGACGACCTGGCTGCACTGGGCGTAGTCGCTGCCGGCCGGCGTTCCGGCCAGGGCGTACGAGGAGCCGCTGTAGACCGGTGATGTCACCACGGTGTCGCCTGACGAGCAGGTCCAGCCGGCGGTGCTGCCGGTGGAGAAGCTGCCGTTGGTGAGCAGGTTGGTCTGTGCGGACGCGCTGGGTGCGATCAGCGCGAGCGCGAGCAGAGCTGGCACGGCTGCGAGAGCGATGAGCCGGCCGCGAAGGAACGGATTGCGCACGTGACCTCCGAAGAAATGCCCGAGGCCCGCTCCCCAGAATTAATAGTAAAGTTTATTATTAGTTAATTACGTACGGTATCAGGCCCTGCGCGCGAGGTCAATGACCGCTCCGGCCAGCAGGAAGTGCCAGACCGGTCAGGAATGAAGAAGCGCAGGTCGCGGAGCCGCGACTAGCGTCGATGTTATGACTTCCATCGAATCAATCACCCTTGAAGTGGCGGACCCCGCGGCCGCCGGCCGTTTCTACACCGCCGCGTTCGGCCTGGGCGACCAGGTGCGAGTGCGGGCCTCCGAGACGGCGACGGACGGTTTCCGCGGCTTCACGATGTCGCTTACCGTGTCCCGGCCAGCCACCGTCAACGGCTTCGTCGACGCCGCTCTCGGCGCCGGCGCCACGGCTGTGAAGCCAGTCGCGAAGTCGTTCTGGGGCTATGGCGGTGTCGTGCAGGCCCCGGACGGGACGATCTGGAAGATCGCGACCTCGGAGAAGAAGGACGACGGCCCGGCCAGCCGGGAGATCGATCAGCTCGTGCTCCTGCTCGGCGTCGAGGACATGACCGCGAGCAAGCGATTCTACGTTGACCATGGCCTGACCGTGGCGAAGAGCTTCGGGCGCAAGTACGTCGAATTCGCCTCCGGCTCGAGCCCGGTCAAGCTGGCGCTCTATGGCCGCAAGGCCCTCGCCAAGGACGCCGGCGTCCCCGCCGACGGCACCGGCTCGCACCGGCTCACCATCGACGGCGACGCCGGGTCCTTCACCGACCCGGACGGGTTCGCCTGGGAAGCGGCGGACAATTAGCCCCCGAACAGGCGGTGCCGGCGCCGTTCGGGCCGACCAGGGCGGCCAGGGCGGTCAGGCTTCCTCCGGGGATCGCGAGCGTGCAGTCGCGCGGCGCCCAGGTCCCGCCGTACCGCTTGCCAAGGCCAGTGGTGTCTATGACGTTCACGCGACGCCTTCCGAACCGCCCTTGTCCGCGCTCTTGCGGGCGGGGCTCTTAAAGAAATCCCGCATCACGCTGGCGAACAGGGCGTTCATCCCGTCCTCGTCAAGGCCCGCCGTCTGTGCGGAAGCGAACCAGGCGACCAGCGTCCTGCGCAACCTGGCGAGTTCGGGCAACGCGATCTGGCTCAGCGTGGCCTGGACGAACGTGCCCTGCCCCGGCCGGCCCGCGGCCAGGCCCTTGTTCTCCAGCTCGCGATACGCCTTCAGCACCGTGTTCGGGTTGATCGCCAGCGAGGTGACCACGTCCCGCACCTTGGGCAGCTGATCGCCGGGCTTGAGATAGCCAAGCCGCAGCGCGTGCTCCACCTGATGCACCAGCTGCAGGTAGGTCGGCACCCCCGTGCCGGCGTCAATCCGGAACTCAATCGGCGACCCGGACCCGCCCCGGACTCCGCCAACACTCCTGTATTCTTTATCTATAGTCATAAGACAAGGATACAGATGGCTATGCCCCTGTCAAATGTGCACAAATTACGCCGGTGCCGGCTGTACAGG
>DASXDG010000182.1:0-4438 GCA_036490795.1 Streptosporangiaceae bacterium | reverse complement strand
TGCCCACGTGCTCGCCGACCGAGGCGAAGACCGCGGCCACGACCGCCCAGACAAGGTCATCGCGGGCGGGAAAGTAGTAAGTCACGACGCCCTTGCTCACCCCGGCCCGCCGCGCCACCTCGGCCACGGTGGTCTGCTGGTAGCCGACTTCGGCCAGGGCATCGATGGCGCAGCCAACCAGCTGAGCGCGTCGGGCCGTCTGAGTGAAGGTGCCACGGTCCGGGGTAGTGCCGTCGTCGTTGCCAGTACGCATAACTTGATATTAGTACGCGCGTACTATAGCGTCGTCAACTGACAGGACAAATCGCAGGCGCACGAGGCGGTCAGCGGGCATGGACGGGAACGACACGGCGGCACTGGAATTCGACAGGCTGTTCAAGCGCTTCGGCGGCCACGTCGCCGTCGACCACATCGACCTCATCGTTCCCGCTGGGTCATTCTTTGGCTTGGTCGGCCCCAATGGCGCCGGCAAGACCACGTCCCTGTCGATGGCCGTGGGCCTGCTGCGTCCCGACGGCGGGACGGTCCGGATCTTCGGCCACGACGTCTGGGCCGACCCGGTGGCCGCCAAGGCGCTGATCGGCGTGCTGCCCGATGGCCTGGCGTTGCCGGACCGGCTGACCGGCCGCGAGATCCTGCGCTACCTCGGCTTGCTGCGCGGCCTGCCCAGGGACGTGGTCGAGCAGCGCGCCGACGAGCTGCTCACGGTCCTCGAGCTTGACGGCGCGGAGAGTACGCCGGTCGCGGACTACTCGACCGGGATGAAGAAGAAGATCACGCTCGCCACGGCACTGCTGCACAGCCCGAGGCTGCTGCTGCTCGACGAGCCTTTCGAGGCGGTCGACCCGGTGTCGGCCGCCATGATCCGCACAATCTTGCAGCGGTTCGTGGCGGCCGGCGGCTCGGTCATCTTCTCCAGTCACGTGATGGCGCTGGTGGAACGCCTCTGCGACCACTTGGCGGTGCTCGCGGCGGGCAAGGTGGTGGCGTCAGGCTCACTGGATGAGGTGCGCGGCGCGCAGTCACTCGAGGACGCGTTCGTCGACATCGTCGGCGCGCGCACCGACGGCGCCGAGGGGCTGTCGTGGTTGGCGTCCTGATCGAGATGCGCGCCGCCACCATGCGGCGGCAGACGACCGGCAAGTACGCGCTCGGCATGCTGTTCCTCGCCCTGTTCATCCTGCTGCTCGCCGCCGGGACCTTGGCCGCGGGCCTGAAGCAGTACCACTACGCGGGCGCCGGCGCCAACGTCGTCGCCACCCTCTCTTTCGGCTGGCTGGCCGGCTGGGTGAGCGGCCCGCTGGTGACCGGCGACAACGCCGCGCTGCGGATGGACTACTTCAAGCTGCTGCCGGTGCCGGCGCGCAAGCTCGGCTACGCCATGCTGGGTGCCGCCTTCGCGGACGCGTCTCTGGCGTTCGGCCTGGTCGCATTCGCCTCCCTAGTAGCGCTCGGCGCCCAGTCCGGCGTCGCGGCCGCGCTGATTGGCGTCGCCGCGATGCTCCTCGACCTCATCCTGGCCGTCGTCGCCGCGCAGGTCGCGATCGCCGTGTTCGGCCCGGTGATCAGCTCGCGGCACGGCCGCGACTTTGCCGCCATGGTGCTCGCGCTGGTGATCACGCTGCTCTCGCTGGCATCGAGCCTGGTGCCGTTCGTCGCGGCCCGGCTGACCAACGGGCACTCCCCGGCACTCTCCGCGGTGGTCCGCATCCTGCCCTCCGGCTGGGGAGCGGTGGCCGTCGACGCCGCGAGCAGGTCCGAGTGGGGCCTGACCGCCGCCTCCCTCGGCAGCCTGGCCGTCCTGATCCTGGTCCTGGTGCTGGCCTGGCCGCGGCTGCTCGCCCGCCGCCTGACGATGTCCCCCGCCGGCGCCCGTCACCGCGCCCGCGCCAGGCACCACGCCCTGACGCCGGCAGGCATCCTTCCCGCCACCCCACTCGGCGCCGTGATCGGCAGGGAACTGCGGCTTTACGCGCGCTCAGTGCTGCGGAGCATGATGCTGATGATCTCCTTCCTCGTGGCCGTGGCCGTCGGCCTCATCGGCGTGTTCAGCGGCAAGACCGTCGGCCTGCCGTTCTCCGGGCTGCTGTTCACGTTGATCGCGGCGGCCTGCTTCACCAACTGCTACGGCGACGACGGCACATCACTCTGGCTCACGCTGGTCGTGCCTGGCGCTGCTCGCGTCGATGTCCGCGGCCGCGTCCTGGCGTGGTTCCTCGTCGTTGGCCCGGCCGGCCTGCTGCTCACCGTCGTCCTCACCGCGATCAGCGGGCAAAACTGGCCGTGGCCGTGGGTGCTGGCCGCCGAGCCGGCCATGGTGATCGGCTGCCCCGGCCTTCTCGCGATGACCGGCGCCTGGTCGGTGAACGGCCCTGCCCCCGACGGCGGGCCGTCGCCTGCCCGCGTCCTGAAGACTCACGTGGCGCTGATCGCCGTCCCGGCCGTCGTCCTCTTCCCCGCGGCCGCCCTGCTCATCCCCGGCGCGATCGGCCAGAGCCTGCTGCTGCGCTGGCTGGCGGTGCCGGTCGCCATCGCCTGGGCCGCGTTCCTTGGCTGGCGCTCCACCCGGGCCGCGGTCCGCCGCCTGGAGGCACGGGGTCCGGAGATCTTCTCCGCCGTGCGGGCCGCTGCGCCCTAGCAAAGCCACGCGACCTCACTTTAAGGCCCGGTCAAGTTACGCTTTCGGCTCGCCTGAGTCTCGCCTTGACCCATGCGCTGCGCCGCGACGGTTACGAGGTGTCCACGGCGGCCGACGGCGCGACCGCGCAGGCCTTGCTGCTGCGGAGCCGGCATGAGGCCGTGGTGCTTGGCGTCCTCATGCCGGAGCCGAGCGGGCTCGAGGTGTGCCGTGCGATCAGGGCGCGCGGCGACGACATCCCGATCCTGATGCTGACCGCGCGACCTGGTCTCCGACCGGGTCGCCGGACTGGACGCGGGCGCCGACGACTACCTGGCCAAGCCGTCGGCGCTCGAGGAGCCGCGGGCGCGGCTGCGCGCCTTGCTGCGGCGCAGCGGCGCGAGCGCAGAACTGCTGCGGTTCGCCGCCGTCGAGCTCGACCTCTCGGCGTGCCAGGCGAGGCGCGCCGGCAGGCGGCTGCCGGTTACGAAGACCGAACTGGCCCTGCTCGAATTGTTCCTTCCCAACCCGGGCCGGGTGCTTTCCCGCACCCAGATATTCGAATCGGTGAGGGGGTACGACTTCGGACCGGAATCGAACGGCCTGTGGGGCCATATCAGCTACCTGCGGCGCAAGCTGGGCGAACCGCGGCTGATCCAGAGTCGCGGCGCGGGCCGCCGACCGGGCGCCGGGGCTGACCTACGAGCTCGACTGCCGGCCGTCGCTGGTCCGCGGCGATCCGGACGCCTAGGAGCGGGCGGTCGGCAACCTGGTCGACAACGCGCTGAAATGGAGCCGGCCAGACGGGCGCATCCGCATCTCGGCCGCCAACGGGACGATCGAGGTCAGCGATGACGGTCCGGGAATCCCCGCGGACGAGCTGCCGCATACCTTCGATCGCTTCTACCGGTCGGCCAACGCCCGGGCGCTGCCCGGCTCGGGCCTCGGCCTGGCGATCGTGCGCAGGATCGCCGACGTGCACAACGGAACCGTCGAGGCGATTCCGCTGCCGCGGGGGGTGACGTTCCGCTTCAGCCTGCCGGAAGTAGATCAGCCTGGCACAGAGCAGGACACGGCAAGCGGCCGGGCCGACACGGTGAGTCACGATTAAAAGGCATCACAGATCACGGTCGACGCAGGAATTGTCATGTTTTTCCCGGGACGATCGTCATGGCTCTGACCTGCGAAGGCTTAGCCGGGCTTGGCATCGGTGGCGGGAATTTCGTGTCAAGACCCTAAAAAGTCCTGTAGCGCACCTGCGGCATGTGCTGGATTATTGGACCAGCCGCAGGTCTGCTGGCCATTGCTGCCGCGTGCTGTCGGCCATCGCTAACACCCGGGAAAGGGGTTCACATGGGTATCACCACGCGAGCAGCAGTTTGCCGCGTGCCTGGCCAGCCGTGGGAGATCACCGAGCTCGAACTGGACGACCCGAAGGCCAACGAGATCCGGATCAAGTTTTACGCGGCGGGCCTGTGCCACTCGGACGACCACATCCAGAAGGGCGACGCGCCGATGCGCTTGCCGGTGGTGGGCGGGCACGAAGGCGCCGGCATCGTGGAGGCAGTCGGCCCTTCCGTCACCAGGGTCAAGGTCGGCGACCACGTGACCTGCTCCTTCATTCCCGCCTGCGGCAAGTGCCGGTACTGCTCGACCGGCCGCCAGCAGCTGTGCGATGCCGGCAAGAACGCCGGCACCGGGATGTTCCCCGACGGCACGTTCCGCTTCCACCAGGGCGGCGAGGACTTCGGCGGCCTGTGCGTGCTCGGCACGTTCTCGCAGTACGCGGTGGTGCACGAGTACTCCGTCATCAAGATCCCG
>DASXDG010000181.1:0-15890 GCA_036490795.1 Streptosporangiaceae bacterium | reverse complement strand
TGATCTGGTCAGATGGAGGCCATGACTGACTCGGTGCGGCACACGGGACGGTGGACGCCACAGGACCGCTACGGCACGCCCTGGCATTACCTGCCGGTGGAGGTCGGGCCGGGCGCGCGGGCGCTACGGGTGGAGTTCGAGTACGACCGGTCCTACGGCGCGGTGCTGGACCTGGGGTGCCTGGGGCCTGGCGGGTTCCGCGGCTGGTCGGGGGGCGCGCGCCGGTCGTTCGTGATCGGCGCGGAGGCCGCCACGCCCGGCTACCTTCCCGGTGAACTGGAGCCGGGGCTGTGGCAGGTCATGATCGGCACGCACCGGATCCCGCCGGGCGGCGTGGACTACCGGCTGACCGCGGAAACCGGGCGGTTCGAGCCGCAAGAACCAGCGGAGCCGCCAGCACCGCCGGAACAGACGCGGCGGCCACGACGGGAGCTGCCGGCCAGCGACGGGCGCCGCTGGCTGGCCGGGGACCTGCACGCGCACACGGTGCATTCCGACGGGGCGCTGACCGTGCCGGAGCTCGCGGCCCTCGCGGTCCGGCGCGGGCTCGACTTCCTCGCCGTGACCGACCACAACACGATCAGCCATCACGCCGAGCTGGCGGCGTGCGGCAGCCGCTACGGCATCACGCTGCTGCCCGGCCAGGAGGTGACCACGTCGAGCGGACACGCCGGAGCGCTGGGCGATGTCGGCTGGATCGACTTCCGCCGTGAGCCGGACGAATGGCTGGACGCGACAGAACGGGGCGGCGGGCTGCTCTCGGTCAATCATCCGATCGCGGGGCCGGTCAGCTGGACCCACCCGATGCGCCGCCGCCCGCCGCTGGTCGAGGTGTGGCACTGGAGCTGGCTGGACCTGCGCTGGACGACCCCGATCGCCTGGTGGCTGGCCTGGGATCCGGCGGCCATCGCGGTCGGCGGCAGCGACTGGCACCGGGAAGGATCGGATGCCCCGCTGGGCAAGCCGACCACGTGGGTCGAGTGCGCCGGTTCCTCGCCAGCAGCGGTGCTCGACGGCCTGCGCGAAGGGCGGGTCGCGATCTCGGCCGGACCCGGAGGACCGGTGCTGCTGCGGCACGACGGGGATCTGGTCGCGATCGGCGGCGAAGGCCTGACGCTGGCCGGCCCGGACGGACCGAGGGCGCGGGTCGACGGCGACCTGGCAAGGTTCCCGGATGCGCCTGGGTATCACCGCTTGCTGGACGACGAGGACGGAACGCTCGCTCTAGTCGGGGGCGCCCTACTCGGGAGTTAGCTGTTCCAGGCGGGCGCGGAGCAGGGCGCGGTGCGCGGTGATGTCATCGGCCTGGTCCGGCTGCTCGGGGCACTCTCCGGCGGCCATCGCCTGCTTGAGCCGCTTGCGGGCCTCGGGCGCGTCCAGGATCTCGAACTCGACGAGCGGGTCGGTGCCCGCCGTCAGTTCCGTCGCCTGGAGCAGGTTGTCGCCCTTGGCGACCCAGACGTCCTTGATCTTGCCGCCGCGCCCGTGGTCGATAAGCACACAGAGGGCGTGCTCGCGCTCACCGTAGGCGAACGTCAGCGTGAGCGACTCCTGACGGCCGCCCACGTCGGCGTAGTGCCAGCAGGCCCGCACTCTCGGCGAGCCGATCTGCTTCGCCCACGGCGCGTCCGGCACGTCCTTCGCCGCTATCCGCTCGGCCGCCGCGCGGGCCGCCTGCCGCAGATCCCGGGAGCCGATCGCGGCGAAGACGCGGAGCATGGCGAGGGCGGCCGGGGACGGCTCGCGCTCGGCGGCGGGCAGCAGCCTGGCCGCGATCGCCGTCATCGCCTCCAGTTCGCCGCCCGACGACATCGCACCGATCACGTCCGAACCCCACAGTTCGGCGTCGACAGGGTCGTCGAGGTGGCCAAGAGCGGCGCGGGCCTCACCGAGCACGCCCTCGACCGCGTCGGTGATGTTGACCGGCGCGAAAAGGTCGGCCAGATCAGGCTCAGATTCGGCAGCCATGGTGCATTCTCGCACGAAGGACCCCGCCGCGCGGCGGGGTCCTCCGGTTAAAACGGGTTAACGCGGGGTCGTTCAGCCGCCGATCTTCGGCAGCGAGCCCGCAACCCCGCCGACCGCGCCGGTGATACCACCGGTGAGGCCATTCAGCGCGCCGGTGACCGAACCGCCAGGCAGCAGGCCGGTGACAGCGTTGGCACCGGGGACCACCTTGGTGATCGAGTCGATCGCGCCGCCGACCGTGTTGGTGATGCCGGACGTGACCGAGTTCAGGCCGCCGCCCCCGATGCCGTGCAGCGTGTTGGAGATCGGGTTCCCGCCCGCCGCGCCGCCGACAGCGCCACTCACGCTGCCGATCGCGCCGCCCACGATGCCGGTCGCGCCGCCGAACAGCGGGCCGACGATGGGCAGAGCGGCGAGGGCGCCGAGGAGGCCGCCGGCCGGGGTGGTCACGATGCCGCTGATCGGCGTGCTGACGATGCCCTGCACCGGGTTGGTGCCGGTGCTGACAACGTGGGCCTGCTTGAGCGGGTGGTGGTCAGCGTGGTGGGTCGCCGCCATGGCGGGCACTGACGCGCCCACCAGGAGAACGCCCGCCGTCGCGACGGAACCGAAGAAGATTCGCGGGTTGAACACGGAAAACTCCATTTCGAGGTTGATCTTGGATGTGCGCACGAACCGGGGGGTTGGATGCCGGTCCGGCAACCGCCTCCGGGCCGACGACCCGGGGGGTTGGCCTAGGAAATCTGGACTGGGAATGCGGGCCGCGCGTGTCAAGAGCAGCCGCGGCTAGCCGGCGGTGTGCCCCACGCCGTTCACGATGCCGTTCAGGTCACCCAGCAGGGCACCGGTGTCCGGCAGGGCCGGAACGCTACCGACCACCGCGCCGAGCACGGGAGCGCCGGTCAGGTTGGCCACGTCCTGGGCCAGGCCGTCCACCGGAGCGGTCAGGCCGGATACGGCCGGGCCGAGCGCCGGCAGCAGCGTCTGCGACAGGTTCGCCGCGGTGTTGCCGATGCCGTTAAGCAGGGCACCGGTCGCCGCGCCCACGGCCGGAATCACACCGGTCAGGGCCGGTGCACCGGGCGTGCCGGAAGAGGAAAGCCCCTGCCCCAGCGTGGCCAGCGCGCTGGCCACCGGGCTCGTCACCGCCGCGACCGGCGGCAGTGCGGTCACCGCGCTCAGCGCGCCAGGGAGAAGCTCCCCGACGCCAGACAGCGCGGCTGACTGGGTAACGACCGGGCCCCGGTGCGGGGATGCCGCGCTCGCATAGGCAGGGCCAGCCGCGAAAGTACCAAGGAGGCACGCGGAAGCGACGCCCCCGAGGACAATTCGCCACTTGTACACGATCACTCCATTCCGACACTAGGTCTGGAAGCTCTGGTTCTGGGAAGTGCATCCGCCCGATGACGGGCTGTGCTTGAGACGAGTCCAGACCATAGCACACTGTCAGTCACACGGATGTAACTCTGCGCAGTGCAGGCACGTCAAACTGCGTGTCGGAACCTCAAACCGAGGCGATCGCCACCGTGTCCAGCAGCGTTTCGTATGCGCGGGGATCGACGTCCCCGGCGGGGGTGACGCTGGTCGCCAAGGCCAGGCAATGCCGCAGCCGGTCCGGCCAGGACCAGCCGAGCAGTTCCCCGGGAACCAGACCCGCGACCAGTGCGCCACGGTCGAGGGCGACGCCGTCGGGCAGCGGGACGCTCGCCGTCCACTGCCCCGTCCCGGTGGTCACCTCAACCGTGCAGTCACCACGCACGGCCGCCGCGACGGCACCTAGGCGCAGCAGCGCGTGGCCGGCGCCGGCGTCCGCCGAGTCCGCGACCACCAGCGCCGGCTGGTTGCGCACGGCGAGCAGCAGTTCCTCGCCACCCGCGTCGAGAATCGCCGGAACGCCGGCCTCGGCCGCGTAGCGGACCAGCGTGGCGTACATGTCCGGCGGCAGCCCGTCGGGCAGGCTGCCGGACAGCACCACCGCCGCCGCGCTGCCCAGCAGGGAACGGTAGTCACCGGCGAACCGGCCGAGTTCCTCGGTGGTGATGTAGGGCCCTGGTTCGCCGTAGGTAGGCCCGGACGGCAAGAACGTGAACAGGCGGCGCGACTCGCCGCGGATCTTCGTGAACTCCGCCGGAACCCCGGACCTGGCCAGGTCCTGGCCGATCAGCTCCCCCGCCGCGCCGCCGGCCAGGCCCGCCGCCAGCACGTCATGGCCGAACTCCCGCAGCACCCTGGCCACCGTCACGCCGCGTCCGCCGGCCCGGTAGACCGGCCTCGATACCGGCGTGATGCCGTTCGCCCCCGGTGCCGCGGCTGCCTGGTACGAGACGTTCAGCGCCGCGTTGAGCGTGACAGTGACGATCACGTCGCCGCTCATAGGAGGAACCTTCCGGTGGAGTGACAGGAGTGTCTATTCTGAAATGATAGGAGGTCATGAATGCTTTCGAGGGTCTTGATCTTTCCGAGCTAGCGGCGCGGCGAAGCCACAAATGGCGCGGGTACCCGCGCGAGGTGCGGCCGGCGTTCATCGCCGAGATGGACTATGACCTAGCCGAACCGATCGCCGGCGCGCTCCGCCGGTGCCCCAGGCGACGGGTTCGTCCGGGTCACGATCGGCACGTCGAGCGCGCTGCTGACCGAGATCGCGGACCGGATGGCAGCGGCCGTTTAACGGTTCAGAGAGTCAGCGGCAGGCGTTCAAGGCCGCGCAGCGTGGAGCCTGGCTCGCGGTACGCCGGCTCGCCGGCCGGGCGCATGCCGGGGAACCTGCGCAGCAGGCGCGGGAACAGGATCTGGCCCTGCATGCCGGCCAGGTACGCGCCGAGGCAGTAGTGCGGGCCCGCGCCGAAGCTCAGGCTGGCGGCCGGAGCGCGGGTCACGTCGAAGGTCTCCGGCTCCTTGATCTGGGCCGGGTCCCGGTTCGCGGCCGCGATCAGGCCGAACACCATGCTGCCTGCCGGTACCGGCCAGCCTTCCAGTTCCGCGGGCCGCAGCGCCGCTCTGACCACGAGCTGAACCGGCGGCTCGTAACGCAGGATCTCGGCGACCGCCCGGTCCGCGATCTCGGGATCGTCGCGCACGAGCCGGGCCTGGTCCGGGTGGTCGAGCAGCAGTTTGGTGCCCAGGCCGACCATGCTCGCCGGGGAGTCGAAGCCGGCGCCGAACAGCAGCACCGCCGCGCCAACCAGTTCCTGCTGGTCGGTACCGGCCAGGCTGGCCAGCAACTCGTTCTCGTTGTCGGTCTTCACGATCGCGGTGAGGCGGTCGACCAGTTCCTCGCCGGCCGCCGCGATTGTCTCGTGCTGCCTGGCGGAGGCGAACTGCTCGAAGACGCCGCCCGCCTGGCGGGCGAGCCTGCCGAGCCGGATCGCCTCGTCGTCGTCGATGCCCATCAGGCGGCCGAGGGACAGCCCGGCGAACGGGAGGGCGAGTTCCTCGATCAGGTCCACGGTGCCGCTGAGGCGGCCGATGAGCATGTCGGCGATGCTCTCGAGCTCGGCCCGGTAGGTGCCGATGTGCCGGGGCGCGAAGTGCCGCGACGCCTTCTGCCTGCGCGAGCGGTGGTCCTTGCCGGTGCGGAACACCATCGAGGAGTACAGGCAGCGGGTGAACGCGTTCTCTCGCCAGCCTGGCTTCAGCGCGTCCAGGTGCTCGTAGGTCGGCGGGCCGAAGGAGGTGTCGCGCAGCAGCCGGTCGCACCCGGCGTAGGTGCTGACCAGGAAGCCGTTGGGCACGCCGGGGAACCGGATGGGGAGGAACGGTGCCAGGTCGCGCAGCCGTGCGTAGAGCGGGTACGGGTCAGCCAGCGGACGCGGCCTGATCAGCTGCAGGAAGATGCGCAGCGCTTCCTTGTCTGCCTTGCGGTCCGTGTCGAGCAGGCTCATGCCGGACCCCAGAAGTCAAGCAGTGCCCTGGCGGTCGGCTCTGGCTGCTCCATGTTGGGGCTGTGCGCGGCCTTGTCGATGACGATCAGGGCGGCGTTCAGCCTGCTCGCCATGTCCTGGTACGCGTGCGGGCCCCACAGGCGCTTGTCCCGCTTGCCGTGGACGACAAGAGACGGGATCCCGGCCGAGTTCAGCTCCTCGGTTCGGTCGGTCTCCTCCCCCATCGAGTGCGCGGCGCCGGCGACGAAGTGCGGGTTCATCGTGGAGAGCTTGGCGTGCCAGAACTCGCGCACGACCGTGTCGTCCTCGGCCAGCAACCGCTTGACGATGGGCCACAACGTGAGCGTGCCGCCGTTCTTCTGCATGCTCTTCAGGCCGCCGAGCATGACCTTGTGCTTGGCCTCGCGCATGCTCGGGCCGCAGCAGAGCAGGGTCAGGCTCCGGGCCAGGGCTGGCTCGCCGAGCACCGCGTGCCTGGCCACGAATCCGCCGAGGCAGTGACCGACCACGTGGGCGGGCTGGCCGGGGCTGACCGTCTGGATCAGCTGGTGCAGCTGAGCGGCCATGGCCGGGATCGCGTAGCTGCTCGCGCTGTCGCCGGCCCTGGTGCCGAGCTGGCCCGGATAGTCGTACGCCCAGCCGTCGTACCCGGCCTCGGCGACGATCGGCAGGACCTCGCGGAAGTCTTCCTTAGTACCGAAGAACCCGCTGACCATAACGACAGTCGGTGCTTGGCTCGTGTCAGCTGTACCGGTCACGGCTGTGCCGGTCACGGCCTTGGCGGTCACGGCCTTGGCGGTGAGGGTGGCGACCGGACCCGCCGGGGTGTCGACGACCTGGCGCTCCACGCCGGGCGGCAGCGGAAGCTCGATCATGCCGGCACCGCCGTTGTGCTTCTGGTCAGGTGCTCCAGGTGGGCGACCGCGGCGCCGGTGCCGTCCTGCGCCCTGACCCGGTTGGCCAGCCCGGCCGCGCGGTCCTTGATCGTCGCGTCGGTGACGGCGCGGTCGATGGCGCTGGCCAGCGTCGCCTTGCTGAGCGCGCGTACCGGCCTGGCCGGCACCGCGACACCCAGCTGCTCCATCCGGCCCGCCCAGAAGTGCTGGTCGATGCCGAACGGCCAGATCACCTGCGGCCGGCCAGCACGCACCGCGGCGCCCGTGGTGCCGGCCCCGCCGTGGTGCACGACCGCGGACACCCTGGGGAACAGCCAGTCGTGCGGCGCCTGCCTGATCACCGTGATCGCGGTTTGCTGGCTGAGCTGCCGGCGGACCCTCGGGTCGAGCGAGTACAGGATGGTCCTGGTGCCGGTTTGCTTCGTGGCCGCGATGATCGTGTCGGCCAGCCGGGCCGGATCGGCGACCGGCATGCTGCCGAACCCGATATAAACCGGCGGCTCACCAGCGTCGAGGAACTCGGCGAGACGGCGCGGCGGCGTCCAGTCTCCGGTCTGCGGCAGCTGCCAGTAGCCGGTGATGCGGGCGGTGTCCGGCCAGTCGTGCGGCCTGGGGATCACGTGCTCGCTGAACGCGTGCAGGACAGTCACGTCCCGGCTGGCCAGCGGGTCGTGCCTGCCCTTCGGCTTGCCGAGCCCGAGGTCCGCCGCGCGCCAGCGGTCGACGTCCTTGCGGCACCAGGCGCCGGTGACGTACCGCGCGGCGCGGTAGCTCGGCCGGTTCAGCGACGACGGCAGCCAGCGGTTCGCCCCGGGCCACGCCGGCGACGGGAACTCCCTGGTCGGGACCAGGGCGGGCAGCGGCGAAGCGACGACGGCCGGCACCGCGAGCCATTCGGCGAGATGCTGGCCGAGCGGCAGCACGGGATGGTGCACGACGACATCGGCGCCCTCGCGCGCGAGATCGGCCAGCTGGGGCAGGAACGAACCGGCGCGCCGGCCCATCGCCCTGGTGAACGCCAGCATGTGCCGGAGCCCGTGCTTGCCGTCCACCGCGTAGCCGACCTCGGTCATGTCCAGGTCGAGCGGGACGAACGGCACCTGACCAGATTCCGCTAGCCCTTGCTGGGCAAGACCCTTATAGACGGCGGGCGCGGCCAGCACGACGTCGTGCCCGGCGCAGCGCAGCCGGCCGGCGAGCGCGAGATAGGGCTGGACATCGCCCTGCGATCCCACCGTCAGCAGCAGCGCTCTCATCGTCCGCCCTTGCCCCCTGTCACGGATACGGTTTTAGGTATCACGGATCGTAAGGGCAATGAGGTGCTCATCGCTGCCTATAGACACTCCGCGTGTCTAACAGACTACTAACTGTGATGGCCCTTGGCGGGCGCAGCATGCGGAAAGATGGTCGTTCACGATGCCGCACGCCTGCATGGTGGCGTAGGCGGTGACCGGTCCGGTGAAGATAAAGCCGTTTAGCCGCAGTTCCTTGCTGAGTGCCTTGGATGCGGGCGTCTGCGCCGGCACGTCATCGAGCGTGACCGGCTCGTGGTCCTCCGCGTACTTCCAGACCAGTTCGTCGAGGTCCACGCCGAGGGCGGCCCGGGCGTTGTTCATGACCGCGTTGATCTTGGCGCGGTTCCTGACGATGCCGGCGTCCTCCATCAGCCGCTGCCTGTCGTCCTCGCCGAACGTGGCGACTCGTTCCGGGTCGAAGCCCGCGAACGCCGCGCGGAAGTTCTCCCGCTTGCGCAAGATCGTCAGCCAGGACAGCCCGGACTGGAAGCCCTCGAGGCAGAGCCGCTCGAAGATCGCCTGGTGGCCGTGCACGGGGCGGCCCCATTCGTCGTCGTGGTACCTGACGTACTCGGGCGCGCTCAGCCCCCACGGGCAGCGCAGTTTCCCGTCAGGACCCGCGACCGGGCCTCGGCTGAGCTCGGTCACCAGGCCTGCTCCTCGCCGTTGGCGTCGTGCGTACTGAGCCCCTCGTCGTCGGGGTCCTCGGGTGGCAGCGCGGTCCCGGTCTCGGCCGCGTTGGCGGTGCCCGCCTCGGCCGCCTCGGTGACGTTGGCGGTGCTGGTTGGCTTGGTAGTGCTGGCTGGCTTGGTGGTGCTGGCTAGCTTGGTGGTGCCGGTGATGGCGGTGTCGTCCACGGCGGGAAGGCCTGCGGTCTCGTCGGCCAGCGTCACGTTGTGGTGCGCGGTCTCCTCGGCCGCATCCGGTCGTCCGGCGTCTTCCGCCGTACCGGTGCCTGTCCCGGTCCCGTCGCCATCGGCGGTCCCTGTGCTATCGGCGGTCCCTGCGCTGTCGGCGGCGGTGCCGGTGTCGCCATCGGCAGTCCACAGCCGGGACCACGGGTCGGCGTCATCGTCGTTGGACCGCCACGCCGCGTGCTTCGGCGCGAAACCGGGATTCCGATCCGGCACCTCGTGACCGAGGTCGGTGAGCTGGCGCTGCAGATAGGCGATTTCGATGTCCCGCTCCCGCAAGGCCCGCGCGATGGAGTCCAGCGCCTCGTCGGTAACCTGCATGTTGTATCCCCACAACGCCGTCGGCGGGCGGAGCAGGGCCACGTCGGTGGCGGATACCGGCCCGAGGTCCAGCGGAGCGTGATCCGCCTGTTCGAAGGCCAGCTCGCCGCCCTTCCCGATGGCGACGAAGAACACGCCCACCAGGATGGCGATCATCACGAGCAGCAACAGGACGTCCATAGGGGAATCGTGCCATGCTCGCCGCGTGATGTCGCATTCGCAGGAACGCACCGTGGTGCTCGCGCCGGCTGCCTCAGTCGCCGAAGCCGCCGAGGCGATCGCGGCCGGGGCCCAGATGGTTGATGCCGGCGGTGACGAGGCCCTGATCGCCGCGATCCAGCGTGAGGGAATCGACGTGCTGGACGCGAACTGGCTGATCTGCGACGGGCCGGCTGGCCTCGTCGCTGCCGGTGCGGGCACGGCGAGTGGACGGACCCTGGCCCGGGTCGCGCCGGGCGAGGTCGAGGCCGCCGTCGCGGCGGGCTGGCGCGTGCTCGTAGACGCCGACACCGCCCCGCCCGACGACACCGCCCCGCCCGACGGCACCGCGCCGCCCGACGACACCGCCCCGCCCGACGACGCCGGAGGGCACGAGGACACGCGGATCGCGGCGGCGCGGGCGGGCGCTATCGCCGCCATCTGCGCGTGGCAGGGCGCGCACATCGTCCGCACCCGTCATGTCACCGAAGTCCGCCGCTGCCTGGATATGACCGAGGCGATCCTCGGCATCCGGCCGCCCGCCTGGGCGGTCCGCGGACTGGGCTAACCAACAATGTGGTTGATTACCCCTTTGTGTCCGATAGCCCCCCGAAAACGAGGGTCTAACGTACACAAAGGGGCAGACGCACACGTTGTTTCCGGATCGCAGCCGTCCCGGCCCGTTTGCACACGCGCGATGCGATCACAGGCGTCCCGCAAGTCCGGATATGTTCCGCGCGTCGCAGACGTCACGCGAGACCGACTGGACCGCAACCGCGTTCATCAATGTATGCGTAGCAGAACATCAACGATAACGATAGCGGCGACGCCGAACAACACGGCTCGCAGCCAATGATCCTGTTCCACTTTCTGCGCTGATCTCACAGAAGCCTTGTATCTGTCGACGTCACGCATCGCTCTGTGCAGAAGCTTCCAGTGCCAGCCTGCGTATACGCCGAATACACCCATAATGATAGCGACTACCGGCATTTCTACCCTCCCCACTCCGGGTTGCAAATGCTGCGTGTCCTAGCCTCGCCGAAGCACCATCCGCTACCACTTAAGATTCCCGTCTAATCAGTTCCTTAGTCCAGCAAACTGGGTATACGTGCAGTACTCGTAGGAACTGGTTAAGTGAGGCTTAAAAATGGGCGGATCACTCCAGAGCGCATCCGACACACGAGTCTCGAATAGCGAAGAGAGACGCCGGGAAGTCAAGTTCGGGCAGATACTGGAGAGCCTGATAGAGCGGGGCGGGTATAGGCGGAACCGAAAAAAAATATTGAGCGCGCTGGACATTAGCGCCGCTGCGCTCTCCCAGTACATCCGCGAGCAGACCCGGCCAAGCTTCGGCAAGCTGCTCGCCATGGCGGAGTTCTTCGATGTCAGCCTCGATTATCTGGTCTACGGCAGCCCGACAAGCAGCTTGATCGACTACGGGCCGCTCTACCGGTATGTCGATCACGCCCTGGCCGATGTGCAGGCGCGCGGCAGCCGGCACTCCGCGGTGGTGGCCAGGATCGGGCGAGTGCTCACGGACAGGATTAACGAGGTCGCGGCCGAGCTTGCCGCCGCACCGACCGCGACGCGCGAAGGAGTCCTGCAAGACGACGAAGTGCTGCGCCTTGAGCGTTATTGCCGCAGGGCCGACATCTTGAGCCTGAACCTCGAGTTCGACGTCATCCATCTAGAGGATGGCATAGCCCCGGGTCGTTTCCTGCCCGTCGTCGCCGCCAACCTGGAGCGAGGGGCCGCCTATCGTTTCCTCATCCCCGGGCCTGATCATGCCCTGGAAACTACCGTGGAGCAGTGCCGCCGCCTGCTGGCCGACCAGATCGGCGGCGATAGGGTCCGGGAAAGCTGCGCGTTCCGCCGGACCGCGGCATCACTACTGGTCGGCGTGGTCCTGCTCAGGATCGACCCTGTCGCCTTGATGGCGGAGGAACCAGCCTTGTACTCGCAGATCAGCGACTACCTAAGCGATGACGGGTGGCTCGGCTGCGTCATCCGTCCTAACAATGACTCCAACGGCGACATGCTGATGGATGTAGAGCACGCCCGCCGGGCACGAATCTCATTCGACGCGTTGTGGTCCGCGGCCGCCGCCGTTTAGCTATCGGAAACGGACTTACTAGACTTACTGGACTGTTGTTATGTGCCGAGGACGCCTTCGTCTGGCAGGTGATACGGTGCCTGACTTGTGGGGACAAGAGGCGTGGTCGTGGGACGGATCATCAAGGTCCGTCCTCACCCTTACGGTGACCGCATCTGGCTTGCCGATGTTGAAATCGGACGAGACTATCAGCTGCAGATTGTGTGGGGCGGCGTGCCGGTCGTGCGTGAGGGAGACCTTGTCCCGGTAGCGCCGCCTGGATGCTGGCTTCCCCCAGGCAAGATGCGCCGGAGGCGCTACCGCGGCGAGGTCTCCGAGGGGATGCTGTGCAGCCTCGCCGAGCTTGGCTGGGACCTATCCGCCCAGGACAGGGTCGCACTCCTGGACGAGCGCGCGGGCTTGATACCGGGTCAATCACTCGATTCCCTGGGTGGCGACTGGCCCTCAATCATGAGGGGTGACCAGCCACCGGGCCGCGCAGCCGGCCAGCCCAGTGGTCAGCTCAGCGTGTCGGGCGGGAACTCCACCGGATAGGGCTCGGCGAAGTCGGCGGAGCGGCTGACGTCGCGCCACTTGCGATCCTGCTCCAGGAGCTGCTGGTCGAGCCGGATGGACCACTCGGCCGCGGTCACGCCGAGTGGCAAGTGGTAGGGGATGTCGTCGCGCTTGGCTACCCGGACGAGGATCTCGGCCGCGCGTACGGGGTCGCCCGCCGGACCGTCCGGGTTCTGGCGCAGCCGAGTATTGACCAGACCGACCGTCTCGGCGTAGGCATCGGGGACGTCGTGGATGGTCATCGAGGAGCCTGCCCAGTCGGTTTTGAAGCCGCTCGGCTCGACGACCATTACCTTGACGCCGAACGGCGCGGTCTCGGCCTGGAGCACGCGGCTGAAGCCGTCGATGGCGAACTTGGCGGCCTGGTAGGAAGCGATGCCGGGCGACCCTCCGACGCGTCCGCCGACCGAGGAGAACTGCATGATCAGGCCGCCGCCCTGCTCGCGGAGCACCGGGATGGCCGCCTTGGAGACGTTGTAGACGCCCCAGAAGTTGGTCTCGAACTGGGCGCGGAAGTCGGCGTCGGTGGTGCTCTCGATGGGCGACACGTTCGCATAGCCGGCGTTGTTGACGATCACGTCGAGGCGACCGAAACGGTCGCGGGCCTCGGCGATGGCCGACGCGACCGCGGCCGGGTCGGTGACGTCGAGGGCGATCGGCTGGATGCTGTCGCCGTACCCGGCGCCGAGGTCGGCGAGCTGCTCGGGGCGGCGGGCGGTAGCGGCGACGAGGTCACCAGCCTCGAGCGCGGCGCGGACAAGGCTACGGCCGAAGCCGCGCGAAGAACCTGTGACGAACCAGACTTGCTGCATAGGAGTTAGTACAACATAGTTTTGTTAATAATGCAACTTGGTTGTGTTAGATTTTGCTCATGGCAGAGCCGGAGTTCCAGCGGGCGCGCAGCGCTGCGGCAAAGCAGCAGCGCGAGTCCGCGATCCTGGAGGCGGCGCGCGCGCTCGGGGCGGAGCGCGGCATCCGGCAGATCACGCTGACCGACATCGGCGACGCGGTCGGAATGCACAAGTCGGCGATGCTGCGTTACTTCGAGACGCGGGAAGAGATCTTCCTGCGGCTGACCGCGGACGGGTGGCGCGAGTGGTCTACCGCGCTGCGCGCACAGCTCGAGGAGCTCGCGGCTGCCAGGCCGGCCGCCGTGGCCGGAGCGTTCGCGGGCACCCTGGCGGCCCGCGGGCTGTTCTGCGACCTGCTGGCGCAGGCGCCGCTCAACCTGGAGCGCCACGTCTCGCTGGACGCCGTGCGCGCCTTCAAGCTCGTCACCCTGGCCGAGGTAGACGCGATCGTGGCGGCGGTGCGGCGCCTGCTGCCCATGCTGACCGAGCGCGACGGCGTCGACCTCATCGCGGCCGCGACCGCGATGTCCGGTGCGTTCTGGCAGATGGCCACGCCCGGGCCCGAAGTCGCCGCGCTCTACCGCGGCGACCCCCGCCTCGCCCACGCGGTCGTCGACGTCGAGCCACGCGTCACCCGGCTGCTGAAAGCCATGATCGAAGGAACGCTCGCCGCTAGGAACCTGGATGCTTAGGGTCGCTAGGACGTCACTCCACGCGCCGCGGGCTTGACGCTGCGCAGATGCAGTTCGGCCAGGCGCTTCTCGGGGACGTCCGTGGGAGCGCCCATGAGCAGATCCTGCGCGTTCTGATTGAGCGGGAAGGCAATGATCTCGCGGATGTTCGGCTGATCGGCGAGCAGCATGACGATCCGGTCGATACCGGGCGCGATTCCGGCGTGCGGCGGAGCACCGAAGCGGAATGCCTTGAGCATTCCGGTGAATTCCCGCTCTACCTGATCCGCCGGGTAGCCGGCGATGCTGAATGCCTTGAACATGACTTGTGGGCTGTGGTTGCGGACTGCGCCAGAGGAAAGCTCTATGCCGTTGCAGACGATGTCGTACTGCCACGCCAAGATGTCGAGCGGGTCCAGGTTCTCCAGTGCCTCAAGGCCGCCTTGCGGCATGGAGAACGGGTTGTGGCTGAACATGATCGTCCCGTCCGCACCCGCCTCGTACATGGGGAAGTCGACGATCCAGCAGAACCGGAATATGTCCTCGTCGAAGCGTCCGGTAAGACGGGCAGCCGCGATCCGGACCTCGGCCATGACCCGTGAGGCCTGGTCGGGCTCGCCCGCGTATAGCAACACAGCCGTGCCAGGCTCTCCGCCCACGGCACCGAGCAGTCGCTCCGTCTCGTCCGGTGTCAGGTGCTTGGCTATCGGTCCGCTCAGCCGCCCGTCCGCGTCGGCTCGCACCCAGGCGAGCCCTTGCGCGCCCCGCTCCACGGCAACGGCTTGCAGACGGTCGAAGAACGACCTGGGCTGATCCGCCGCGTCTGGAACGGCAAGCGCGCGCACATGCTTTCCCGCGAAGGCACGGAAGTCCGTCCCCTTGAATACCTCGGTGACGTCCGTGAGTTCCAGGTGAGCGCGCAGGTCCGGCTTGTCCGTACCGTACCGGGTCATCGCATCGCGGAATGAAATCCGCGGGAAGTCCGGCACCACCGCACGCCCATCCGCGAACTCACGGAATAGCCCGACAAGCACCTCCTCGAGCACCGCGAACACATCTTCCTGTTCGGCGAAGCTCATCTCCAAGTCGAGCTGGTAAAACTCACCCGGCGAGCGGTCGGCGCGGCTGTCCTCGTCGCGGAAGCACGGGGCGATCTGGAAGTAGCGATCGAAGCCGGAGACCATGAGGAGCTGTTTGAACTGCTGGGGTGCCTGCGGTAGCGCGTAGAAGCGCCCCGGGTACAAGCGAGAGGGCACCAGGAAGTCTCGTGCGCCCTCCGGGCTGGTCGCGGTCAGGATCGGCGTCTGGAATTCGGTGAAGCCCTGCTCCACCATGCGTTCCCTGATGCTACGGATGACCGCCGCTCGCAGCATTATGTTGCGGTGCATAGTGGCACGGCGTAGATCCAGGAAACGGTACGTGAGGCGCTTCTCCTCGGCCGTCTGCTCCTCAGGGAAGACAGAGAACGGCAGTGGTTCGCAGGTGCCGAGCACCTCGACGTCGCCGACCTCGATCTCGACCTCGCCGGTCGGCAGGTCGGGGTTGATGTTTGCCGCCCCGCGCGGGACGACAGTCCCGTCGATACGGATGACGGTCTCCTTGCGCAAGCTACCGAGCAGGTCGTAAGCGTCGCTACCCGGCCGGGCCACGAGCTGGACGATGCCGTAGTGATCACGCAGGTCAATGAACAGCACACCACCCAGGTCCCGCCTATTGTGCAGCCAGCCCGAGACCCGGACCTGCTTACCCTCATCGGACCTGCGCAACGCACCGCAGCGGTCGGAGCGATAACGATGCATTGCTACAACCTATCTGATGTGGACGGCCCTGCGGCCGCCGTGACATTCCCCTTACCGCAGCACGTCTGGTTACTTATACTTGCAATCGTTTAGCAGAATTCACCAATGCGTCCACTGCTAAGGTTTATACGATCCCGCCCTGATCATTCCCGGGCAATGAGCTGCCACTGCCTCCATTGAGTCAGGAACCGTTGTCGCCGGGGTGGGTCGGCGCGATGCCCGCCTGGGCGTGTGCCGCGGTGATGATCCGCACCACCTCGTCGGGGTCATCGGCGATCGTCAGCAGGTCCAGGTCGCTCAGGCTGATCTTGCCCTCGGCCAGGACCCTCTCCTTCAGCCAGCCGAGCAGGCCGGCCCAGTACCCGCTGCCGAATAGGACGATCGGGAACCGGGTGATCTTGCCGGTCTCCACCAGCGTCAGCGCCTCG
>DASXDG010000180.1:0-5059 GCA_036490795.1 Streptosporangiaceae bacterium | reverse complement strand
TGGTCTTCTGTCCATTTTGCCACCCAGGCCGGGTCGCGCCGTGCGATCTCCCGCAGCACCCACCCGATCGCCTTGCGGATGAAGAACTCCCGCTCGGTCAGCATCGGCTCCGCGTACCGGGTGAAGCGCGCCAGGTCCGGCATTCCGGCGCGGATGCCGCGCAGCAGCGACAGCAGCGCCGACCGGCGCACCCAGAAGTCCTCGTCCACGGCCCACGCGTCGATGCGCGGCCACGCGCCGGCCGGATGCCGCAGCGCGATCGCGCCTGCCACATTGCCGGCGAGCCCGTCCACGTACGCCCAGGTAAGCGATTCACGCACCAGTCGCTCAACGGTGCCAAGGTCCGCCCCGCCCAGCCGTGGCGCGGCCAGCGTGAGGACCTCCACCGCCGCCGCCCGCCGTTCGTGGACCGGTTCGTGCCACAGGGCCGCCGCCCACGCCACCATCCCCGGCGCGCCGAGCTCGGGGTAACCACGCGCGGCCGCCTTAACGACCCGCCGCAAATCCGGCACGGTGACGCCGAGAAACTCCAAGTCGCTCTTCAGGTAGCGCTTCTCCTGCACCGCCCGCTCCGGGGTGCCGAGCGGTTGCAGCGCCTCAGTGACCGCCCGCGCCGCCGCCTCCGGGTCGAAGTCACCCACGCCGTAACCCTACGGCCTGGCAACCCCTACGGCCTGGCAACCGCAGCGCCAGCCCAGTAACACCTGGCGATGCGAGAACCGCCTAATCCGCACGGGCGGTTGCCTTATCGGTAAACGCCGAAAAAGCACGACATAACCGGATATTCTGCGTCGGCTGCCTGCATCAGATCGAGGCGTCAGGCGAAAATGTGTCAGTGGTCAGCCACGACGACCGTCGCCAGAAGGTCCAGTGCCGCGAAAATGTGCCAGCTACGGTCAACAGCAGATGAATCCCGGTCCCGATTCATGTCTCAGTACGGTAACGATTTGCCAGTCTAGCCATTTGTCCTATTTAGTCACGGTAATTCCGAGAAATCACACCAGCGCTGGAGGCACTTACGCAGATGGGAATCGCATAACCGTCCTCAGTTGCCCCGCCGGCTGGGATTGGGTGCCCCTTGACAGAGAGGTCACGCGCGTTCACGTTAATGGCTGACCGACATGTCCGGCTAATGGCGGGGGTAAGGGATGCGCTGGATAGCCTCTCGGCCGAAGACGACCGCACACCTGCCGCAGGCGGATCTGGCAGGCGCCGGCGCCTGCGCATGTGATGACCCGCCGCCTGACACGGGCGAGTTGCTGGCGGCGGCTGAGCGCTTCATCGCGTTGTTCCATGGCGAGAATCCGGGGGCGGGCACCTTAAGCGCCCGCATGCAGCAGGTCAGCAGCGAGGTGAAGGCGCACGGGACCTACTGGCATACACCCGAGGAACTCGCGTTCGCCGCCCGTGTCGCATGGCGGAACAGCTCGCGCTGTATCGGCCGGCTGTACTGGCGGACGTTGCGAGTCAGGGACCGGAGGCAGGTGAGCGCCGCGGACCAGATTGCGGCCGAGTGCGCAACGCATCTGCGCGAGGCCACCAATGGCGGAAACATCCGGCCGATGATCACCGTCTTCACGCCTGATGCCCCCGGGCGGCCAGGCCCGCGCATCCTTAATTCGCAGCTGGTCGGTTACGCCGGCCACCAGCCCGGCAGGCCCGTGGTCGGGGATCCGGCGCACCTGGAAATCACCCGCCTGGCCCGCGAGCTCGGTTGGCGGGCCAGTGATCCGCCTAGCCGGTTCGACCTGCTGCCCCTGATCATCCAGTCGCCGGGATCACCTCTGGCCTGCTTCGAGCTGCCGGCGGACGCGGTGCTAGAGGTCCCGCTCCGGCACCCGAACCTGGCCTGGTTCGGTGAGCTGCGGCTCCGCTGGTACGCAGTCCCCGTGATCAGCGGTATGTACCTGGAGGCAGGCGGCATCCGGTATCCCGCCGCGCCGTTCAACGGCTGGTACATGTGCACGGAAATCGGCTCCCGTGACCTCGGTGACGAGGCCAGGTACAACCAGCTGCCGGAAGTCGCTGCGCGGATGGGCCTGCGAACCGACAGCCTCCGGACGCTGTGGAAGGATCGCGCGGTCACTGAGCTGAATGCCGCTGTACTTCATTCCTATGAGAGGTCCGGGGTGAGGATCGCCGACCATCACACCGAGTCGAAGCGCTTCCTGGCGCATGTCGAGAAAGAGCGGCAGCACGGCCGGCGCTGCCCGGCCGACTGGTCCTGGATCGTGCCGCCCACAGCCAGCTCGACCACCGCGGTGTTCCACCGCCTCTATGACGATTTCGACGCGTCACCCAGCTTCCGTCATCATGCCGGGTAGCACAGGTGCCGCCCCGGCTCAAGCGTCGGTCCTGAGCTTGCGGGCGAGGAGGGCGTCGTCGAAGTGGATGCGCTCGTTCTTCAGGCCCGCCCGTGCGAGCAGCCGGATGGTTTCGCGCACCATCTCCGGCGGACCCGCGACGTACGCCTCGCAGGAGGCGTGCGGCATGTAGCGAGCGGCCACCCGGCCGACATTCCCCTGCATCCCGTAGAAGGCGGGGTCGTCAGAGGTCACCGGGACCAGCTCGAACCCGTCGTAGGCGTCCTCAAGCCGCCACAGGTCCGGCAGGTCATAGAGTTCGGACCGGCGCCGCGCACCGTAGTACAGGTAAATCCGCCGCCGCACTTTGGCCGACTCGCGCACCGCCTGCTCGATGATCGCCTTGACTGGCGAGAGCCCGGTGCCGCCGGCCACGCACAGCAGGTCGCGGTCCTCTGCCCGCTCCAGCGTCATCGTGCCAAGAGGCGGGCCCAGCACCAGCTGGGAGCCGGGTGAGGTGTGGCGCACCAGCGCGCTGCTCACCCAGCCGCCGGGAACTGCCTTCACGTGCAGCATTAATAGGCCATCATCGCGCGGCATGCACGCGATCGAGTACGGCCGCCAGACCCGCGGCCAGCGCGGTGTCTGCACGGTAAGGTGCTGGCCCGCGGTGAACGGCAGCGGCCGATCCGGTGCGATAGTCAGGACGGCGATGCCGTCCGCCCGGTGGTCAACCGCGACTACCTCGGCGGTCCACGAGGCCGGGCTCGCGGCGGAATCCTCCTCGGCCGCCTTGATCATTAGCGATGACCCAGCCAGGTAGACCTGGGTCCAGGCCGCTTCCGCTTCGGTGGTGAAGGCGTCCCGTGCGAATGCCCGTAGCGTCGCGAGCAACGACGCGCCCACCACCTCATACATCTCCGGCCCAACCTGGAATTTGCGATGGTCCCGGCCCAGCTGGGCGAGGTAGGTAGCCATGTCCTCGGGCGCGGACAGGCTCTCCACGATCCGGCCGAGGGCACAGAATAGCCGGTCACGCTGCTCATCCATGGCAGCAGGGAACAGTTGGCGAAGCTGCGGCTGGCGCACGAACAGCTGGCCGTAAAAGTAGCCCACCGCCTTGTCCCCCGCCTCGGCAACGTAACGGAAGGTCTCACGGATCGCGGTGATCGCCGGATCGGGCCCTGCTGCCGCAGGCTCCGGAACGGCATCCTTCTGATCCGGCTCCTGCTCTCCCTGTCCCGCCTCGAAGGGCGTGGTCTGGGCAGGCTCTGACTCCGGTGCGAGTTCCGGCAGGGTCTGCTGCTCCGCCTGCTCCGCCTGCTCCGCCTGCTCCGCCTGCTCCGCCTGCTCCGCCTGCGGAGGCACCAGCAGTTCCTGCGGTGCCGGCAGCATGGCGGACGGGGCGGGCGGCGCCGGTGCGGGTACGGGCTCTTGCTGGGCATCGGGGTCAACATCCAGGGCCCGCAGGCCCTTGTGCAACCGGGTCAGCGTATCCAGGTCCGTGCTCCATGAGCGCCTTCGCCACCAGGGCATGGAGCCCTTGCGACGATTCTGGTCAGCTTCGGTCGCCGTCACGCCCCGACCTGCCGTGCCGCAGCGCGGGCCCGCAGGGGAGCCCGTACATGGCCGGTGTGCTTACCGGGCTGATCGCGGTAGGACATCATCGGTCTCCCATCTCGCTTATCCGCCTTGCTCTCTCCCAGGCAAATGCAGGCACGCAGGGTATTTGGGTGATTCTATGCTGTGAGGTGCCGATTGGCAGTCGATCAACGGAATTTCACTCGACGCAAGTGCGAGTTTGCCAAATAACGTGAACGCAACGCTTTCAGGCGCGGTAGCGCCGCCATGGATGACTCGCCGAATTCATTTTGAGCACTTGACCGATTTCGATAATCCACGATGTATAAATCGGACAAATGGCGATATAATAAACGCATCGTTACTACCGTGAGATTTGGCGAAGACCGTGTCCGCTGCCGAGATCAGGCGCACGGGTGCCAATGACCCTTCCCGCGTCCACGGGGGGCTGGAGAGCGCACTTCGCGTATCCCAACCACCCCCGGGCGGATCGGCCAGGTGAGCCTGCCAGGCCGCGGTGGGATCCTGGCCAGGCACGCGACAGCCGCGCCAGGCGTGCCCCGGACTCAGCGGCGCAGGGCGGTCTCCCGCCGCATGTGCGACAGCTTCTCGGGATTGCGCACGGCATAGAGCCCGGTGACGAGGCCGTCGTCGAAGCGCAGCGCCACGACGGTGTCGATCTCGCCATCGAGCAGGAGAATCAGTGCCGGGTAGCCATTGACCTGCGCCGACTGCAGCGTCGCGGTGGCGGCGAGCCTGCGAAGGCCTGAGGTGAGCAAGCGGCCCACCTTGTCGGCCCCGGTGATGGGCCGCGGGACGGCCTGCTTGACTCCGCCGCCGTCGGCCACGTAGACGACATCCGGCGCGAGGACGTCGAGCAGGCTCTGCAGATCGCCCGTTTCCGCCGCCCGCCGGAACGCATCGAGCGCTTCCCTGGCCGCGGCCGCGGAAACGCCACCCCGTGGCCGGCGCGCCGCGACGTGTGCCCGCGCCCGGTGCGCGATCTGGCGGACGGCGGCCGGGCTCTTGCCGATGGCTTCCGCGATCTCGTCGTACCCGACGTCGAACACCTCGCGCAGCACGAAAACAGCCCGCTCCGCTGGCGTCAGTGTCTCAAGCACCAGCATCATCGCCATCGAGACGCTGTCGGCCAGCTCGACGTCCTCGGCCACGTC